>CABTWF010000002.1:0-113108 GCA_902488495.1 uncultured Streptococcus sp.
CCACCAGAACCTGTACGTTTGAAACGTTTAGCTGATGCGCGGTGTGTTTTTTGTTTTGGCATGATTTTTTCTCCTTTATTTAACTTTCTGACAATTATTTTTTGTCAGTTGCTGGCGCCAACTGCATGAACATTTGGCGTCCATCCATCTTAGCTCGTTGTTCGATGATCGCAATATCTTGTGTTGCTTCAGCAAACTCGGCTAAAACTTTTGCACCAATCTCTTTATGGGTGATCATACGCCCTTTAAAGCGAATGGATACCTTAACTTTATTTCCTTTTTCAAGGAACTTGCGTGCATTGCGAAGTTTTGTGTCAAAGTCACCCTTGTCAATAGTTGGACTCAGACGAACTTCTTTCACAGTAACAACACTTTGTTTTTTACGTTGTTCTTTTTGCTTTTTCTGATACTCAAATTTGAACTTACCGTAGTCCATAATTTTAGCAACAGGTGGTTTTGCTTGGGGTTGAATCAATACTAAGTCAACATTTGCACTATCAGCCAATGCTTGCGCTTCGCTGAGTGGCTTGATGCCTAGCTGTTCTCCCTCAAGACCGATCAAGCGAACTTCACGTACACGAATTTCATCATTGATGAATAAGTCTTGCTTTGCTATGGTTTTCACCTCTTTTTTATTATTAGAGAAAAACAATAGCGGACTCGTAATGATACAAGCCCGCACGTTATGATAGCGTTTCTTAGAAACTTTTCATCCGTAGGGCCAGGCAACTTGATGTCACAAGGCGAGAAGCTCTCACTTCTGCTTTTCTCAACTTTTATATGATACCAAGTTTTCTATTCCTTGTCAAGATAAAAAGTCATTTTTTCAAAAACTTTCTGTTTTCTTCTTGATGTCTGCATCAAAAAGAGAGAACCTAGTTGGTTCCCTCCCTGTGTTAGTTTTTTCCTCACCTTCCGTATAGAAACGCTAAGACCTATTAAAAACTTCCTTTTTACGTGAACTTCCCAATCTTTCGATAAATAGAATCCCCAATAACAAAAGGATAATCAGGCAAGGAAGTAAGACCATCCCCATGTTCCAATGTAGATCGACATTATTAATCTGCTTAGGTAATCTTCCAGATAAAATCTCTACTGAACGCAAGTAAGTAAAGGGAATCAGATGTGCAATACTCTGAAGAGGCTGGATCGTTTGGATACCAAACAATAAGCCAACAATCCCAATGAGGGAAAGAAAGAGGACAGGCATTTTTTGCTTGAAAAAGTAAGCAATCAAGTAAACGACTTCCACAACGACGATAAAGGCTAAGAAAGCTAATAGCAAGCTAGGAAGTAACACATCTTGTATCTTCCCAATAGTTACCTCTTGATTTGTCAAGCTGTAGAATGGGTAGGGATAATCTAACTGTCCAAAACCACTTATCAGACTTCCCACTAGAAAAGAAAATCCACAGATTCCGATAAACAGCACGGTTACATAACTCACCCCAACTCCAAGAGAGGACATGGCAAATGTCACTTTTGAAAAAGGATATAACTGAGCTGTATCGAGATGATTTTGATATCTTTCTGCGAACAGTTGTGTTAGCATAAAAATAATAGCAATCACAAACAAGGTTGGGATGATAGCCTCTAAAATCCAGACAATCTGATCAATCCCGTGGGTCGGAAACTCCAAAGTATGTGCTTTTATGTTCAAGGGATACAGGGCTTGGTAAATCTTCCGTTGGCGGTCGCTCGCCATTTTTAATTCAGAGCTAGAAGTCGGTTGATTTGACATAACTTCATAATTCTTCTCTTCATCTTGCCACTGCAAATAATAGGCTTCTTTCCAGCGCCCTTCTTTTAGTAAAGTTAGAATTTCTTTCTCTTGCGTTAAAAGATTTTTTTGCAATTCTAAATTTCTTTTAACACTCTGGTATTCCTCCGAGCTGGTGTCAGACATTTGGGAAAGCTTCGCTTCATTTTCATTGATGATTCTCTCATCTTTTACAAGACGGGTTTCCAACTCGCTCTCCAAGCTGTGTGAGTTTGCAGTCTGACTATTTAAATAAAAGGTAACACCGAGTACAGATGCAAATAAAAGTAAGATAATCCAGTTTAAACGACTTTTGAAAACTTTCTTTAATAAAAATAGGCTAATATCTTTCATAACGGAACCTCTTCTATCTGCCCCTGACGAATGGTTACGATGCTATCGCAAATCTCCATTAACTCCTCTTTGTAGTGGGAACTCAAAAGAACCAGCTGTTCTTTTCTATCGATTTGTGCCAGCCTATCAAAAAACTTCTGTCGATAATACTCATCTAAGCCATTTGTTATCTCATCCATGAGCCAGCATTTCGCCTGACTGAGGAAATACATGGTAATCACCAAGCGTTGCTTCATCCCTAAGGAATACTTGCGGATGGGAAGGTTGATATAGTCAGACATTTCCCAATAGGCGATTTCGTCCCCCAAGTTTAGGTCTGACTTCCAGATATTTTTTATGAGACGAAGGTAGTCCATCCCACTTAAGTTTCCATCCAGCCATTCAACGCTTTCATAATAAAATAAAGAAGGAGAGGCTGCGATATGTCCACTACCAAGGGGAAGCAGCTTGCTCATAGCTCGGAACAGGGTCGTCTTTCCAGAGCCATTGATAGCAAGAATGCCATAAATCCTACCCTTTTTAAAGGTGAAATCCGCATCTTGCAAGATGACTTGTCGCGTTTTTAAGGTAACATGAGTAAGATTTATCATATACAGCCCTCCTTTTTCTCACTCTTTATCGATTAATAGCCTCCGCTGTAGTAGTTTATGACCTCATAACGATTGTAATTCCATCCTCCGCCAATTTTATACTCAGAATAGACCATAACGGGCTAGAAATGTATTGATGGTTGTGATAGTTAGTACTATATTCCCACATAGTATTCCAATCATACCAATATTTTTTAGTGACTGTTACAGCAGATACAATGGATTGAAAAAGACCAACAGATAACAAACTAGCTAATAAAACGGGTTTTACTGATTTTTCATGTTTTCATTGCATTTATATCTTTACTATTGGAGACGCTTTCATTATATCGTTTTTCTCTATATTATGCAACAGATTATTTGTTTATTTTACTAATATATAACATCTTTTCTTTCTAACGAACACTTTCAATCTGCCAACTATTCCATCCTTTAAAGCGAATAGCCCCTTGCTGGTCAGTTCGGTAAATCTTACTCTTGATACTTTCCAGTCGTGTCAAGGTTTCCTGATGGGGGAGTTTCGCACGATTGTTTTTTCCAACTGAGATGAGAGTGAACTCCGGTTTGAGCTGTTCTAGGAAAGCTGAATTGGATGATGTTTTAGCACCATGTTGACCTGCTTTCAGGACATCCACCTCTAAGTCAGGGTATTGCTTTAGAAGATCCTTCTCTCCCTTCTCTTTCAAATTTCCTGTGAAGAGAAAGTGCTTATCTAAGAGTTTTCCATAAAGAACCAGGGAACCATCACGATCCCCATCTCCAATCTTCCTTGGAGATAGGACTTCTAACTGACTCCCAAAAATCGGCAAGTTTTCCCCAGCTGCCACACTACGTACCTTGTTTTGACTTGCTTCTAATTCTGCTACAAATTCCTTCTGTGTCAGACTTCCTTTGGATACTAAAATCTCCCCCACATGGAAAGCCTTGGTCACCTCCAGCAAATCGCCAACATGTTCCTTGTCTGTATTGGTCAAAATCAGCTGGTCAATCTTGTCTACTCCTCGACTTTTAAGATAGGGAATCAAGGTTCGTTGGGCATTGCTGGTCGTCGCCTTTTCCTGCCAAGCTTGGATTTTCTTGTCAAATTCTGTCTTACCACCTACATCTATGAGAATAGTTTTCCCAGTCACATCCCGTAGGAAAATACTTTCTCCTTGCCCAACATCTAGCATGGTGATTTCATTTTCCAGTGGATGCTTGATTAAGAAAAAGAGCCCCACGATAAAGAGACTGAATCCTGCTAGTCTTTTGACATTTTTTCTAAAGTCATAGACCAAGGCTAATGAAACTAAGAGGAGAATCAACAGCCATGTGGTGGGTTGACCAAGGACCAGGGGCCTACTTGCCAGCTGCGATACCAAGCGAATGATGTTCTCCAACCACTCAAAAACAAAGTTAAACTGAGTGACTGGGTAAATAAAAGACAGAATGAATAAGATGGACAAAAGCGGCAAGAAAACCACATCAAACAGAAAGGAAAAGACAAAGGTCAAAAGGATAGACCAAGGCTGAAATTCTGCAAAATAGAAGGATAGAATGGGCAATATTCCCAAGGAAATGACCAGACTTTCTCTAGCAACAGCCTTGAGTCCCTCCCCTTCTTTACTAGTCATGGTCAAGATAAAAGCGTATGCGCAGGACAAGACTCCTCCTGCTGTCAAGAAAAAGTTGGGCATGATGATAAAGAGGACAAGCACCGTTAAAGCAAAATTGTCCAAGCCCTTAATACCATGTTGGGCCAGTAACTTTTGCAAGAGACTGCGAATGACCGAAGCTGAAAATCCTGTCAGACCTGCATAGATAAGAGAAAAGGGATAAGTTAGCCACTTCAACTTTTCTTGGGTCAAGCCCAATCGTAAGAGGAGTTTCTTAAAGGCATCCATAAAGAAGCCCACCTGCATACCTGACAAGGCAAAAAGGTGAATAATTCCAAGACTGGAGTAGAGCTCATTCATCTCCTCAAAGTCCGTGTCCAAATGTCCCAGCAAGAGCCCCGTCATATAGTTGCGCATAGGGTCTGGAAAGTGAGCCTTAATCCAAACTACAGCCTTTCGGCGTAAACTGGACAGATTTTCACCTACATCCCAACTGCTAACCTTTTTAAGTGACTGGATGTTCTTGATAGTCATTGTCTGGTAAATCCCTTGAGTCTTCAAGTAGGATTGATAGTCAAAACCACCAAAATTTCTCTGCCCTTCAGGCTCTGAAACTTTCCCTTCTAGCTCTGTCTCGTGAAGATCTGTTAAGGCTTGAAAGTACTCTTTCTCCTCCTCGGACTGGAGTTTATAGTAAACTTGGAAGGTGTGGCCGTCAGCCTTGCCCCGAAAGGACAGACTGTCTCCATTGACCTTGATAGTGTCAGGCAAAATTCGTACCCTCTCAACAGAATCCACTAGGTTTTGACTAGCTTGTGTCTGTTGCCAAGTTTGAAACAGAAACCAAAATCCAAAAACTCCACAAATCGCTAGAACTTTTCCAGCAGATTTCCAAGAAAATTGAAAAAAGAGACAGACGAGCAAAAAAACAAAACCTAGCAGTGCGAGATAGGACGCTCCAAAAATGGCATAGTAAAGCCAGAGTAACAGAAAACTCAGATAGATTAGGGGGATAGGGAAGTTTTTAGTCCACTGTGACATAATCTTTTAGCTTTTCTATGGTCTTAGCGCCAATGCCAGAGACCTTCTTTAATTCATCTACCGACTTGAATTTGCCATTTGCCTCACGATGGTCGATAATATCCTGTGCTCGCTTTCCTCCCAAGCCTTTGACCTGTTTTAGTTCTTCCAGACTAGCTTTATTGAGGTTGACCTTCTTATCTTTACTTGTCGAAGCAGTCGTTCCAGAACCAGTCTGCTGACTAGCCACTTCTTCTCCCTTAGTTGGAACATAGACAAGAGCCTCGTCACTGATTTTCTGAGCGAGATTGAGCGACTTGCTATCTGCCTCCTCTGTCAATCCACCAGCTTTCTGAACGGCATCATGAACACGACTCCCTACTGGTAAATCATAAATTCCTGGCGATTTAACAGCACCTTTGACATCTACTGTGATTAGATCTTGTTCAGCAGACTCATCCTTTTCTTCCTTCTTGATTTCCTTTTCAGATGATGAATCCTTTGAAACAGCTGCAACTTCAGCCTGCAAGTTTGTTTCTTTCACAGATGTTTGTGAAGTTGGCTTTAGTAGGAAAAATCCGCCCAAGGCCAAACCCAAACCAGCACAAATGACAATGATTTTATACTCTTTGATTTTCTCGATAATTGCTTCCATATTTTCTCCTCTCTTAAGTTATTCGCAAGAGAAAGAAAAAAACAGCTGAAAATTTCTTTTCAACTGCTTATTTATTTGCAAAATAGTCTTCCTTGGTCAAGACATAATGAACTCTTGTAACGATTCGTCCTGGTTCTTTATTATCCATTCTGGCATAGGGTTCTTCGTGGGAAAAGCGCATACCTGATTTCTCCATGACCTTTCCTGATGCGGGATTGTCTTTGTCATGAAGGGCAGTCAACTTGTGCATTCCAATCTTCTCAAAAGCCAGCTCAATCACGGCACGATTGGCTTCTGTCGTCAATCCTTGATTCCAATACTTTTGGTTGATAATGTAACCAATAGCTGCCTTCTTAAGAATAGGATCAATCTTGTGCAAGTCAATGGTTCCAATAAACTGACCATTGCTTTTTAGCTCGATCCCCCAGCGTCCCAAGGGATTAGCCAAGTAGAACTGAGCAATGTTGTTCTTGGTTTCTTCTAAGCTTTGATTTGTTGGAAAAGTGTAGCGTGTATTTTCTCTGTCTGAGGCATACTCAAACATAGCTTCTGCATCGTCCAAGGTTACAGGTCGGAGCAACAAACGCTCCGTTTCTATAGATGGATACTGGGCAAATTTCACAAATATTGATTCCATACTTTTCCCTCCATTAGAGTTTGATTCTCACTAGTCTAGCATAAATAAATTTGGATGACAAGTTTTTCTTGATTTTTGAAGCGGTTTCATATACAATAAAACCATCACATTTTTGATTTATGAACTGGAATGTGACAACTAAAACAATCCCGTCAATTGAAAGGTAGGTTATCTCTATGTTAATCGGAATTCCAAAAGAAATTAAAAATAACGAAAACCGCGTTGCCCTAACTCCTGCTGGCGTCCATAGTTTAGTCAGCCGTGGACATCGTGTCCTCATCGAAACAAATGCTGGTCTAGGTTCAGGATTTACTGATGCTGACTATCAAAAGCAGGGAGCTGAGATTGTCGCAACTGCTGCTGAAGCCTGGGCTGCCGAGTTAGTCGTGAAAGTAAAAGAACCACTAGCTTCTGAATATGGTTATTTGCGCGACGATCTTCTCCTCTTCACCTACTTGCACATGGCCGCTGCTCCAGAATTAGCAGAGGCTATGTTAGCAGCAAAAACAACAGGAATTGCCTATGAAACCGTTCGTGACAATCAAGGACAACTACCACTCCTCGTTCCTATGAGTGAGGTTGCAGGTCGTATGGCTGTTCAAATCGGAGCTCACTTCCTTACTAAGCAAGCTGGTGGCTCTGGTGTTCTACTTGGTGGTGTACCAGGTGTTCCAAAAGGAAAAGTAACCATCATCGGTGGTGGTGTCGTCGGTACACATGCTGCCCGCATCGCCCTTGGTCTTGGTGCTCAAGTGACTATTTTAGATATCAGTGCGAAGCGTCTCTCGGTACTAGAAGAAGTCTTTGGAAATCAAATTCAAACTCTTATGTCTAATTCATTCAACATCGAAGCAAGTGTGAGAGATGCTGATGTGGTGATTGGTGCAGTTCTCATCCCTGGTGCCAAAGCACCGAAATTGGTGACAGATGAGATGGTCAAACAAATGCGTCCAGGCTCTGTCATTGTTGACGTTGCCGTTGACCAAGGTGGCGTTATCGAGACAGCTGACCGTGTGACAACGCACGATGAACCAGTCTATGAAAAATACGGTGTTCTCCACTATGCCGTTGCCAATATCCCTGGTGCGGTTGCCCGTACTTCTACTATCGCCCTAACCAATGTCACTCTTCCTTATATCGAAGCTCTGGCTGGCAAAGGATTCGCACAAGCAATTGCTGAAGATGAAGGCTTGCGTCAAGGTGTGACCACTTATCAAGGTTACTTGACCAGCCTCCCAGTTGCCCAAGGCCTCGATAAAGATCATACTTCTATCGACGAACTTGTTTAAAGCTAGACACTCATTAAAAAAAGCAGTTCACATCTGAACTGCTTTTTTGCTATTCTGTTTCTTGGTTCTTTTCTTCAACCTTAACTGGAGCTGGTTCATAGGCTCGGATAATCTGAGCAACAACAGGATGGCGAACCACATCCTTGGCTGAAAAATGAACAAAGTCGATTTGGTGAATATTCTTGAGCTTTTCTTGAGCATCAATCAAACCGGACTTAACATTGCGTGGTAGGTCAATCTGGCTGATATCTCCATTGACAATCATCTTCGAATTAAAGCCTAAACGAGTCAGGAACATCTTCATCTGCATGATGGTCGTATTTTGTGCCTCATCTAAAATGACAAAAGCATCGTCCAAGGTCCGCCCACGCATGTAAGCAAGAGGCGCGATTTCGATAATCTCACGCTCCATGAGACGGGTCGTTTGGTCTTTCCCCAGAATCTGATACAAGGCATCATAAACTGGTCGAAGATAAGGATCCACCTTCTCCTTAAGATCACCCGGAAGAAATCCAAGACTCTCACCTGCTTCGACTGCTGGTCGAGTCAGAATAATCCGCTTGACTTGCCCACGTTTAAGGGCCGTTACTGCCAAGGTCACTGCAAGAAAGGTCTTCCCTGTCCCTGCTGGCCCAATTCCAAAGGTCACATCATGCTGTTTGACACTATCCACATAAAGTTTTTGACCCAAGGTTTTGACACGGATGGGTTTCCCAGTATTGTCTTTAATAATTTCTTCTTCGTAAAGGGCGACAAACTTGTCAATTTCATCGTTTTTGACCATGCTAATCGCAGTCACCACATCTGGCGTGCCAACGGTCATTCCACGATTTACCAAGACCATCAAAGCCTGAATAACCTGACGGGCTTCCTCACAGGTAGACTCTTCTCCGATAACCTGCACAATCTCCGTACGAGCATGAATCACCACATCGAGCTCTTCTTCCATCAAACGAAGATGGCGCTCATTGGAACCAAAAAGATGGAACAAGTCATCTGGGTGACTTAGTTGAATGTCTATTGAATGTTCCTTCAAATAAAGAACCTCTCTAATCCGTTTATTTCTTTTTATTATAGCAAAGAGAACAATAAAATACTAGCCTCATCTCATTGTCTCTAGTGTTCTAAGTATTCTTGCCAGATAGCGTCAAAGTCTCCTAGGTTAAAAGAGAAACTGGCATGCTCCTCCAAAAAGCGACTCACCTCATCAAAATCATCTGTGTGTTTTGGGAAGGCTGACTCTTCAAAAGCGAGGTCTGCCAAGATGGCTTTTGGGCTATTACTTTTAGGATTGCGCTCGGTCATGAGCCATGTGTAAAATGATTTTCTCAATTCTTTCTCCTATCAAGAGTTTTTTAATGACACTTTTCTGATTCTTGAAAATTACTGGACTTAGCCTCTGAAACGTAGTGGTTTATAAAATCTGTTTTAGCATCTGTATAGGCGTCTCGATTGTGTTCAAATTTTTTCCACAAACTTAGTTTTAATTCCTGATACGCTTGGGCAATATCTGGATGCTGGCAGAGATAATCTCTAAAATAAATCTCGTCATGATCTCCCGTCATTCGCAAATGTAAATGAAAAACTTTCTCAGAAAATCCCTGCTCTGTATAGCCTTTATTTAGCGAAATCCTGTTAGGACTCTCCGACATCACTAGCCAACCATTCTTCACCAATAAATCCCTAACTCTTGCTAAATCCTCTATTCTACTTACTTCTAGCAGAATATCAACGATATTTTTGGCCCAAATATTAGGAATAGCAGTGCTACCGATATGTTCTATTCTTTGAATAACATTTGCACCCAATATTTTTTTCAGATTTGTTTTTTCCAATTCATACCAGTCTTTCCACTCTGACTTGTGCTCTACTAGAAAAATAGGAAAAAGTTGCCAAAGTTCCTCTAAACTCATTTCTTCAAGTTTCTTTATCATGTCTATAAGACCTAAATCAACTCTGTACCAAACTGGTCTTGCTTGATTTTACCAGTCTTCATCAAGCCGCCGAGTGCTTTCTTGAACTGACCTTTAGAAATGCCAAAGGTTGCCTTGATGTCATCAGGAGATGACTTATCATTTAAGGTCATGAAACCGCCATTACTTTCCAAGTAGGTCAAAATCATCTGAGCATCATTTTCCAACATTTCAAAGGAACGTGGTTTGAGAGATAGGTTCAAGGTGCGGTCCACTTCACGGAAACCGATGACACGCGCATCTAACACTTGCCCCAAACGTGGCTCTGCGTAGCGCTCACTTGGGTGAATGAAACCAAGCATGTTATTCTCTGGCAGATAGACAAAGGTCCCTGACAGCTTGAGACGGTAAACAATGGCCGGCCAGTTTTGGTTCTGCATGTTGTTGTAGGCAGGACGAGCCAGACGTTGGAAATCTTCCTGATAAGCCAAGAGTCCCCAGATTCGGTCTTTCTTGTCCACTTCAAGACGGATGTAAAGTTTATCACCTTTCTTAGGCCAGAGTTCCTTGAGCTCAGGGAGGATATCGAGTGACACAACGATTTCCTTGTCAGGTAGACCGGTATCGACAAAGACACCCAAGTCCTTACGAACTTCTGTTACGGTTCCCCAGCCAAATTGGTCCTGAGTGGCAGTCACTTCTAGAGTGGTCAAGCGGAGTTTTTGCTTCATATCTGTATAGGCAAAACCTTTGACCGTATCCCCTACTGTATGTTGACCTTCTTCCTTAGCAAGAGCATAGGTCTGACCATCCTTTTGCACAAAGTAAAAACGGTCATTTTCATCGATGATGAGTCCAACGATAAAACTTGCAAGATTTGTATTCATATTTCCTTCTTTCGAATAAAACTCAGCCAGCAATGCCAACTGAGTTTTTCTGTTTATTTTTAGACTTCCAAGATTTCTTTTTCTTTATTGGCAGTCATGTCGTCGATGTGTTTCACAGCGTCGTCTGTTACTTTTTGAATATCTTTTTCAAGAGTCTTCAATTCGTCTTCAGTAATTTCTTTTGCTTTTTCTTGCTTCTTAGCTTCGTCCATAGCATCACGGCGGATATTGCGGACAGCCACTTTAGCATTCTCGCCGACCTTCTTCACTTCTTTAGCAAGATCACGACGGGTTTCTTCTGTAAGGGCAGGGATAACCAAGCGAATCACAGAACCATCATTAGCTGGTGTGATACCAAGGTCAGAAGCGTTCAAGGCACGTTCGATGTCTTTCAATGAAGACTTGTCAAATGGTGTTACCAACAAAACACGCGCTTCTGGAATGGTAATTGAAGCGATTTGGTTAAGAGGAGTTTCGACTCCATAGTATTCTACGTGGATACGGTCTAGCAAGCTTGCGTTGGCACGACCGGCACGGATACCACCAAATTCACGAGCAAGTGATTGGTGAGACTGGGTCATTCTCTCTTTAGCTTTTTCTACAATTGCATTAGCCATAATTTTCTTATTCCTTTTCTTCGATATTATTTGAAACTGTTGTTCCGATATTTTCACCAAATACGACACGTTTGATGTTGCCTGGTTGGTTCATGTTGAAGACAACCAAATCAATGTCGTTATCCATTGAGAGGGTTGAAGCAGTTGAGTCCATGATACGAAGACCTTTATTGATAACGTCACGGTGGGTCAATTCTTCAAACTTAACGGCAGTCTTGTCTTTCTTAGGATCGGCATTGTAAACACCATCTACGCCATTTTTAGCCATTAGAATGGCATCCGCTTCGATTTCAGCTGCACGAAGGGCCGCTGTTGTATCGGTTGAGAAGTAAGGTGAACCAATTCCAGCACCAAAGATAACGATACGACCCTTTTCAAGGTGGCGAAGAGCACGTCCACGTACATAAGGTTCTGCTACTTGTTGCATCGCAATGGCAGTTTGCACACGCGTATCGACACCAACTTGTTGCAATGAATCTGCCATCACAAGAGCATTCATCACGGTCCCAAGCATTCCAGTGTAATCTGCCTGAACACGGTCCATTCCTGCTTCTGCAGCAGGTTCCCCACGCCAGAGATTTCCTCCACCAATAACAAGGGCAATTTCGATACCTAAGCTATGAACTTCTTGAATCTCTTTTGCGATTGTTTGAACTGTCTGGATATCAATCCCTACGCCACGTTCACCGGCAAGGGCTTCACCTGATAACTTGATTAAAATACGTTTATACTTGGGATTCGCCATTTTTACTCTCCTTTTTTTATCCTACCTATTTTATCACAATTTCTAAGATTTTTATAGTATCATGAGCAATTCTTTGAAAAAAATTAGACAGTTAAAAATTCCTCTAAGTCAGCAAGAGCACGCTCTGCAATTTTTTCATAACGAGCCTTCTTATCACGGATACGCTCGCCTTCCAATTCCTTGATAATCCCAAAATTGACATTCATTGGTTGGAAATGTTTGCTGTCCGCATGAGTGATGTAATGAGCCAGACTTCCAATCGCTGTTGTCTCTGGGAAAATAGCTTCACTTTCACCCTTGAAGAGTCGAGCCGCGTTAATACCTGCAACTAAGCCTGAAGCTGCTGATTCAACATAGCCTTCCACACCCGTCATTTGACCAGCAAAGAAGAGATTTGGTTGTTTCTTAGAACGATAGGTCTGCTCCAAAAGATTTGGTGAATCCATGTAAGAATTGCGGTGCATAACACCATAACGGACAAACTCCGCATTTTCAAGACCTGGAATCATTTGGAAAACACGTTTTTGTTCTCCCCATTTGAGGTGGGTCTGGAAACCAACAATATTGTATAGGCTACCAGCCGCATTGTCCTGACGAAGTTGGACAACCGCGTACGGTGTTTTAAATTCTCCATCACGAGGGCCTGTGTAATCGTCTGGATACTCCAAACCGACTGGTTTCATCGGACCATAAAGCATGGTTTTAATGCCACGCTTGGCCATGACTTCGATTGGCATACAACCTTCAAAGTACTTTTCTTTTTCAAACGAATTGAGCGGTGCTTCTTCCGCATTGACCAAGGCTTCATGGAAATCCATAAACTCTTGTTTGGTCATTGGAGCGTTGAGGTAGGCTGCTTCTCCCTTATCATAACGAGACTTGAGATAGACCTTGCTCATATCGATGGTGTTAACGTCGATAATCGGCGCCGCCGCGTCATAGAAATAGAATCCATCCCCATCATTAAGGGCATGAATCTTCTCAGCTAGGGCATCGCTGGTCAAAGGACCAGTAGCGACCACAGTAATAACGTCAGTTGGCAATTCTGTAATTTCATCACGAATCACTTCAATCAAGGGGTGGCTGGCCACTTTTTCAGTCACCATTTGAGAGAAACCATCGCGGTCCACCGCAAGGGCTCCACCAGCAGGAACACGTGTAGCTTCAGCAGATTCCAAGATAACAGAACCCAAGCGACGCATTTCTTCCTTGAGAAGCCCAACTGCATTGGTCAAAGCATCCCCACGTAAGGAATTGGAACAAACCAACTCACCAAAATTGTCTGTTTTGTGTTGGGGTGTTGACTTGACACCACGCATTTCATAGAGCTTAACTGGAATACCACGTTCTGCGATTTGGTAGGCTGCTTCAGAACCTGCCAAACCTGCTCCGATAACATTGATATAAGATTGAGACATGACACTAATACCTCTTTGGGTGGAAACTAAGTCCAAATAAAAACAAGCTACTAGACTATTTGACACCCACAAATCTTTCTAATTTTTCTTTTACTAGTATAACAAAAAAAGGGAAGAAGGCAAACTTCCCTGTTTAGTCGTTGGATTGTTTCTCTTCCCAATCGTGGTAGGCAGCATAGAGTTGGCTTTTATTCCACTGGTAGAGTTTCGCAACTTCCTTTATGGCTTGATTTTTCTTCATACCTTGCTGGATACGAGATTGGATTTCTGAAAACAAGTCCTCCTCGTCCTTTTCCTCCACATCCTGACTGGCACCTTCAACGATGAGAAGGCATTCGCCCTTGAGTGGCGTTTCAGCGATGCTTTCTAGCAGCTCTGAAATCTTTCCTCGTTGGTATTCTTCATAGATTTTAGTCAATTCCCTGACCAAGACTACCGAGCGGTCACCGTAGACTTCTAGCATATTTTCCAATGTATCTGCCACACGATGAGGTGATTCATAGAAAATTTGTGTTTCAGGATAGTCTTTTTTTGAGTCGAGAAATTGCTTTTGCTGGCCTGATTTTCTTGGTAAAAAGCCGTAAAAAATATGTGGTTGCGGCGCTAGGCCACTGGCAATCAAGGCAGAAATCCCTGCAGAGGCACCCGGAACGGTAACAACTGCGATTTCTTCCTCAATAGCTGCCTTGACCAAATCATGACCAGGGTCCGAGATACTAGGCAGACCCGCATCGGATACCTGAGCAATACTTTGCCCTGCTTTCAGAAAACCAATCAAATCAGGAATCTTTTCCTTGGCATTATGCTCATGAAAACTAATCTGCTTGGTCGAAATGTCAAAATGCTTGAGCAAAAGACCGGTATTGCGCGTGTCCTCAGCCGCAATCCAGTCCACCTCTTTTAGAGTCTGGATGGCACGAAAGGTCATGTCATCTAGATTGCCAATCGGCGTTGCTACTAGGTAAAGCTTGCCATAGGGAGTTTGCCCCTTAAAACTTTTTTGAATCTGCATGCTTACTCCCTGTATAACAACTCGTCACAGAACATACATTCCTCGTCCTGTTCTCGACGTTGTCCGTAAAAATCATTACATACGTGAAAACCGTCTTTATAAATCCGACGGACGCTTTCACGAACATGCTTGGCTTTGACGGGAGTATCTGCTTCCACCTCGCCTAAGCGTTCGCGCAACTTACTATTTTCCAAGCGAAGAGCTGTATTTTCCTCTACTAGGCTCTTGAGATTTTTCTTGATGGCTTCCACATCGGCCAAGGTCACCAATAACTGTTGAGAAAAATCGTCTAGCGCATCAAATAATTCTTTTTTGTCCATAAACCAGCCCTTTCCTTTCTTTATCCATCATTGAGTTTATATTTCTTTCAAGACCAGATATTCCATGGCATTTTGAAAGCTGACATTGGCCTGCCACATTTTTCTAGCTTCTAGCAAATCTTGTAGAATCTGTCGAATTCTTGCTTGCAAGAGGTCCTGTCCACAGAGCACTTCAAGGATTCGCAAGACCTGATCTTGTTTTTCCTTGTCATCTGCCAAGCTGGCTAATTTAGCAACCTGAAGATAACTTTCTTTTTTCTTGGCTAATAACCAAGTCAGCAGGCGTTCGCTTTCATCCACCAAGATCCAAAAACTTGCCTGGTTTGCCAGTTTTTCTGCTTCAACACGCGATTGACAAAACTGGGCTAAAAGAGTCGCTTTTTTCTTGACCAGACCTGCTTGTTCTAATTGATGGATGAGCTTTTCTTCTTGCTTTTTAAAATGGAAAATCTGGGTCCGACTACGGATAGTTGGCAAGATTTTTTCCTCATCGCTGGTCAAGAAGAAAATGTAAACTTCACTCTGGGGTTCTTCGATGACCTTGAGCAGAGAATTAGCAGCGTTGGGATGCATTTTCTCAGCTTGCTCGATAATAAAAACCTGCTGCTGACTTTCAATCCCTGCTTGAGAAAACTGACCCACCAATTCCCGAATGCGTTCTGTCTTGATGACCTGATTCACTGGCTTAATCAAGGTAACATCGGGAAATTCTTCCTGCTCAATCAGCTTGCAGTTTCGGCATTTCTCACATGGTAGAACGCCCACTTTATCCGTACAGAAGAGACTTTTAGCCAAAAATTGCGCCATTTCCAAACTTCCAAAGAAACCTGAAAAAAGATAGGCATGATTGAGCTGGTCTTGTTCTAGGATACGGACAAAACGGTCAAACTGGTCTGGCTGCCAAGCTTTTAGTTGTTCTTGTTTCATTTATCCAAGCCCATTCTGTCAAACAAGACAGCCTTGGTAGCATCCACAACTTGCTCCAAAGGAAGACTCGCATCAATCTTGACAATGCGATTTCCTTCTTTGTCCAGAAGAGAAAGGTAGCCTTGACGGACTTTCTTGTGCAAGTCCAAGCCTTCCAAGTCCAAACGATTGACCTCGCGGTCACTATTAGCAGCAATGCGAGCCAGCCCCTCTTCCACCTCAATGTCAAAATAAAGTGTCAAATCAGGTTTGAGGCCATCTGTCGCAAAGTGATTGAGCCAATCAATGGCATCAATATCCAAGCCACGGCCAAATCCCTGATAAGCAACAGAACTATCGATGAAGCGGTCCATAATGACCAACTTGCCAGCTTCAAGTGCTGGAAGAACTTTTTCCACCAAGTGCTGTCTGCGACTGGCGATATAGAGAAGGAGTTCTGTTTTAGGATCCATCTGAGTATGACTTGGATCTAAAATCACTTCCCGAATCTTCTCTCCAATCGAGACTCCACCTGGCTCACGGGTCGTCAACACCTCTACTCCTTTTTCCTCTAAAATTGGGAGTAGAGCCTCTAAAACGCTGGTCTTTCCTGCTCCCTCCGGTCCCTCAAGAGAGACTAAAAATCCTTTTGACATGTCTAACTCATTTCTTTTTTTCTACCTTCTATTCTATCAAAAAAATAGATTTTTGTGACAATCTTTTTGTGTCTTCTCCATTCAATCGACCATAAAAGAGGCTGGGAGTCATCCAACCTCTTATTTACCTAATTCTTGTGTTCGTTTGTAGGCTTGATGAACTGCGTCCATGACGGTACCTCTAAAGGCATGTTCTTCCAGACTTGCTACACCCGCGATAGTCGAACCTCCTGGGCTGCAAACTTGATCTTTCAATACTCCAGGATGTTGTTGACTTTCGAGGACCATTTGTCCAGCGCCGACTACTGTTTGGGCTGCCATTTTCAAAGCTATTTCTCGTGGCAATCCTGTCTGTACACCCGCATCTGCCAAAGCCTCGATAAAGAGATAGACAAAAGCTGGTCCACAGCCTGCAAGACCTGTTGCTGCGTCAATTAAGCCATCTCCAAACTCAACCAATAGACCCGCATTGGCTAATAGCTGACAAAAGAGTTCACCGTCCTCAGCAAGACAGTTTGCTGACATGGCATAACTAATCACCCCTTGACCGATAGCCACTGGAGTATTGGGCATGATGCGAATAATCCGGTGTTGACTAGGCAGAAGACTCGCTAGTTTTTCCAAAGTCAATCCAGCTGCCATGGAAATCAAAAGAAGGCTCTCTCTCTTTTCAAGAATGGTCTGGTATTGAGAAAGCAGTTCAGAAAACTGAGCAGGCTTAACTCCTAGAAAAATCACATCTGCTTCTGCGAAGATTTCGTCATTGCTGGAAGCCTGACCACCAAAGTTGGCAATGAAAGCATCTACTTTTGCTTGACTACGATTGGCAAGGAGAATCTGAGCACCCGTCTTGGCCTGCAAGACAGCCTTAGCCAAGCTAGCTCCCATATTTCCCAAACCAATAAATCCAATCTTCATCTCTTACTCCCTTATCTGTCCGTCACCAGTAACCACATACTTGTAGCTGGTCAACTCTTTCAAGCCCATAGGCCCACGCGCATGCAGTTTCTGAGTAGAAATCCCCATCTCACATCCAAGTCCAAACTGGCCCCCGTCAGTGAAACGCGTTGAAGCATTGACATAAACCGCTGCAGAGTCTACTTGATTTGTAAAGTAAGCCGCAGCTTCAGCATTTTCTGTCACAATGGCATCCGAATGATGGGTACTATGGGCTTCAATATGCGCAACCGCTTCTTCTAAACTGCTCACAACCTTAATCGCTAGGATATAGTCTAAAAACTCGGTGTCAAAGTCTTGGGCCTCAGCTGCTCGACCTGAAACAAACTGACTTGCTTGGCTATCCAAGCGGAATTGAATTGGTTCCAGTCCAGCTTCTTTCCGACTTGTAACCAGAACTTGTTCCAAGAGAGGAAGGAAGCTTGCTGCCTTGTCTTCATGAACCAGCAAGACCTCCATGGCATTGCAGACAGAAGGACGACTGGTTTTAGCATTGTTGATGATGGCTAGAGCCTTGTCTTCGTCTGCATCCTTATCGACATAAACATGAACAATTCCAGTTCCCGTCTCAATAACAGGCACGATAGCATTTTCAACCACGGCATTGATCAAGCCAGCGCCTCCACGGGGTATGAGAAGGTCTAGATAACCCTTGGCCTTCATCATGGCATAGCTACTTTCACGACTGGTATCTTCCACTAGTTGAATCACATCTGAATGGATTGTGGTCGTCTCCAAGCCCTTCTTCAAGGCTGTGACAATAGCATGAGCTGTTTGATAGGCATCCTTGCCACTACGAAGAACGACCGCATTTCCACTCTTGAGAGCCAAAGCAGCCGCATCAGACGTCACATTTGGACGACTTTCATAGATAATACCAATAACTCCCATGGCCACACGCTTCTTGGTAATAACCAAACCATTTTCAAGATGATTGGTTTCTAGGACCTCACCAATAGGATCTGGTAAAGCAACCACTTCACGAATCCCTCTTGCCATCGCTTCTATACGTCCCGCATCCAAATAAAGACGGTCTAGCATCACATCTGAGATTTTTCCCTTGGCCGCTTCCATATCGAGGGCATTGGCCGCTAAAATCTCCTCAGTAGCAGCCACTAAGTGATCAGCCATAGCTAGCAAGGCTTGGTTTTTCACTGCTTCACTAGCAGTATTGATTGATTTCTTAACAGCTTGTACCTGTTCAAATTGTTCTTGTGTCCTTACCATCTTTTCACCTCTAAAATTCTGTAAAGAGCAGCTGGATTTCAGGAGTGATGGAAATCCAGTCATCACGGTGAATCAAGACTCCCTTAGCTTTTTGAGAACGGAGCATGTCTTCTAGGGCTGAGACACCAAATTGGACACGTCCCTTTCCAAGAGATTGACCTGTTTCTTTATCTGCTACTGTTACAATATCGTTGTAAGAGAAGTTTCCTTCCACTTCTACCACACCCGATAAAAGGAGACTTTTCCCGTTTTTTGAAAGTGCCTCTGCAGCTCCACCATCTACCCAAATCGTTCCCTGACTTTGAGCATAGAAGGCCAGCCATTGTTTCTGGGTACGAAGTCCCTTCTCTTGTGCAACAAAGAAGGATCCATCCTTGGTCTCCTCTGCTGCTTCAATCAAGGCATCAGATTTCATGGAAGAGCAGATATAGACTGGCACCCCTGACTCCGTCGCAATAGTTGCAGCTTTGATTTTTGTCAGCATACCCCCAGTACCGTTTGACGAACCTGCCCCACCAGCCATATCAATAATCTCACGATTGATAGTCTCGATTTTTTCCAAGCGTTTAGCTGTTGGATCTGAGTTGGGATTGCCAGTATAGAGGCCGTCCACATCAGTCAAGAGAACCAAAAGATCCGCTTGAACCATCGCCGCTACCTGGGCACTCAGAGTGTCATTATCACCCACCTTGAGTTCATCAATAACGACACTGTCATTTTCATTGATGATGGGAATTGCACCACGATGAAGCAATACAGACAAGGCCTGGTGGGCATTCTTATAGCGACGTTTATCTACAAAATCATCCTGTGTCAGCAAAATTTGCGCTGAAACGATCTGGCGCATGAGGAGGTTGGTTGTGTATTCCTCCAACAAAAGTCCCTGACCAACTGCAGCCGAAGCTTGTTTATCTGCAATCTTAGTAGGACGCTTTTTAAAACCCAAAGCTCCAAATCCAGCGGCAACTGCCCCAGATGACACTAAAATCAACTCATGTCCAGCCTCATGCAGCATAGCTAATTGTTGGGTAATTGCCTTTACTTTACTTCTTGATAAACTCCCGTCTTCATTTGTCAAGGAGGAGGTCCCCACCTTAAAGACGATTCGTTTGTACTTCATATTCTCACTCCGATTCTTCATATTTATCCATTATAACATGAATGCTTTAAAATAGAAAAGACTTGAAATGAAAAAGGTTGAGACAAGGCATCTCAACTCTTTTATCTATTCTCAATATTACGCAATCTTTCCAGCGTTTCTTTAAAAATCTCTGGAATATCTGCTGTGAACTCCAAGGTTTCACCTGTTCTCGGATGAGTAAAACCTAGAGTCTTGGCATGGAGAAACTGTCCATGTCCTTTCAAAGTTTTACGAGGACCATAGACTTCATCACCAGCGACTGGATGGCCAATATAAGCCATATGAACACGGATTTGGTGAGTACGCCCTGTTTCCAGTTGCAACTCTAGCAAACTATAATCTCCAAAGCGTTCCAAGACTTGAAAACGAGTCACTGCTGGCTTCCCTTTAGCAGTCACTGCCTGTTTCTTACGATCTTTTTCACTACGACCAATCGGAGCTTCAATGACACCACGATCATTTGGCAGATTGCCATGAACAATCGCCCAGTATTTACGGAGAGACTTCTTGTCCTTGAGTTCTTGGGCAAGTGCCAAGTGTGCCTCGTCATTCTTAGCAATCATAAGGAGACCAGACGTGTCCTTGTCAATGCGGTGAACGATACCCGGTCGGAGAACCCCATTGATACCTGACAAGTCTTTGATATGGTACATGAGGGCATTGACCAAGGTTCCGCTAGTATGACCGGCGCTCGGATGAACCACCATCCCTTGAGGTTTGTTAACAACGGCTACATCCTCATCTTGGTAGATAATCTCGAGCGACAGATTCTCAGCCACATACTCTAAGACCTCTGGTTCTGGCACATGGTAGGTGACGATATCCCCCTCTTGGACAGTGTATTTGGCTTTCTTTACTTGCCCATTCACCAAAACTTGTCCAGCCTTAATTTGTTCATTCGCGAGATTGCGTGACAATTCTGTCAGGTCCGACAGAGCCTTGTCTAGACGTTGCCCACCAGTTTCAATTTTTATTTCCATTTACTTCCTCTTTAAACATTGCAATCAATAGAATAATCACACCAACTGTCAAATAGCTATCAGCAACATTGAAAATCGCAAAGTTGATAAAGTCCAGGTGAAACATATCCACCACAAAACCTTGACTCATTCTGTCGATAAAGTTGCCCAGACCTCCCGCGATTATCAAAGTCAGTCCAAAAACCAACCAGAGAGAATCCTCCATGTGTTTATGTAAATACCAAATGGCACCTACCATGACGACCAGTGTAATGACAGCAAATAACCACTGCTGGTCTTGCAGCATGGAGAAGGCTGCCCCTCTATTTTGCAGATAGGTCAAGCTAACGAGATTGGGGATCCACGAACGCACTTCACCCAGTGGAATCTGCTGGACAACATAATTTTTGACCAACTGATCCAGCCCAATCAAAAGCAGTACAATGACTGCTACTATTCCTCTTTTTTTCATGATTTCCTCTTTTGATCAAAATATTCTTGCATAACCTCAACGAAAAGAGTCCCAGCTTGACTAAGCTCCACTTCTTCCCGTTTGACATAGACCATGCGATTATCTAGATTATCCTTGAGACGAATGACTGTAATCCCATTAACACTGTCACTATCTAAAAATCCAGATCCAGTCGCATAGGCATCTGTCCGCTCCAAAATACCATTCAAAGTAGCACGGTCCGTCACATTAAACATCTGCGAGCTCGCGCTGGTGTCGACAAAGTTCTCTGAATAGTATAGATACTCATCTTTTTCCTGAGTAAAACGAACTGTTGGTAAATCCGCTAAATCCTCCATGACCAATTCCTCTTTCTGTGCTAAAGGATGCCCTTCACGAAGATAAATGTGAGTCTGGAAAGGAATTAGTTCAATAACTTCTAAACCAAGCTTTTCAACCCGTTGCATGATGCCCTTTTTATTTTGATTGTTGAGGTAGATAATCCCAATCTCACTGTGTCCTTGAGCTACTTCGTCTAAAATTTGAACTGTGGTAGACTCAAAAATACGAAAATTCTTGTAGTCAGGATGACGTTCTGAGAAGGCCGTAATGGTTGGTGGCAAGAAGTCATAGTGCTGGCTGGCAATGGAAAATTCATCCTTTTCTTCCTCAGGATTGGCATACTGATTTTGAAAAACATCAAAGCCTTTGACCAACTCTTGCGCTTTCTCATAAAATTCCATACCACGACGGGTCAAAAACGTTCCCGAACTCGTCCGACGGAAAATTTTAAAGCCTAACTCTTTTTCCAAATCGCGCACAGAAATAGACAGACTCGGCTGACTAACATACATCTTTTCAGCAGCTTCACGGAAAGTACCACTATTGGCAATGGCCACAACATAGCGTAATTGTTGAATGTTCATCTTTTACCCCCAACTTCTCTATCTGTTCATTATACCATATTTTAGAAGTTTTCCACCTAGGAAAAATAATGTCGCTCACAAAATTCATCTATACCAGTAACAAAAAATTGTGGGTATCAAAACAAAAAAATAGGCTCTCCGAAAACTCGGAAAGCCTTATTTTATGCTACTTCTAGCTTCCTCGCCTTTTCATTTCAAGGCTCGGGATAAAAAGGTTCACTGGACCTTTTTATTTAGCGATTGGGTAAACAGAAACTTGTTTTTTATCGCGACCTTTACGTTCAAAGCGTACTACGCCTTCAACTTTAGCGAACAAAGTATCGTCTCCACCACGTCCAACGTTTACACCTGGATAGATGTGTGTACCACGTTGACGGTAAAGGATTGATCCACCTGTTACAGTTTGTCCGTCAGCTGCTTTAGCTCCAAGACGTTTTGCTTGTGAATCGCGTCCGTTTGATGTAGAACCTCCACCTTTTTTGTGGGCGAAAAGTTGCAAGTTGTTAAGAGTCATTTTTAACATAATGTTTTCCTCCGTGTTAGTTTTCTGTGATAACTCTGGTTTGGACGAACTCAGAAGAGTTCTCCGATAAGTTTGCCATACCTAAGAAAAATGATTCGAAGAATAACTGCGTCATTTCTCTCTGGTGTGAAGGAAGATCCGCTGGTATATCAACCTTTAGATAGCCACCTTCATCTTCGTTTAATTCTAAGATTGGTTCGTAGCCTGCAAATTTCTCAATGGAATTGACAAAGTTAATGGCAAGCGTAGAAACCGATGCACACACGACATCTAAGCCGTATTCGCCACTTTCGGCGTGTCCAGTAATTTCCGCACTCCTCAGCTCGCCATCTTCGGCTCTCTCAAAGACTGCTTGTATCATGTGTTCTCCTTAAAATTAAGCGTTGATCGCGTTGATGACAACTTTTGTATATGGTTGACGGTGACCTTGTTTACGGTGGCTACCTTTTTTAGGTTTGTACTTGTAAGTAACAACTTTCTTTTGTTTTCCTTGTTTTTCAACAGTTCCAACTACAGTAGCTCCAGCAACAAGTGGAGTTCCGACAACAGTGTTTTCACCACCAACAAGAACAACTTCGTTAAAAGTAACTTCTTGACCAGCTTCAACGTTCAATTTTTCAACGTAGATTGCTTGACCAACTTCAACTTTAACTTGTTTTCCGCCAGTTTTGATAATTGCGTATGTGCTCATTATGCACCTCCTATGATTTTTAGGGTTTCCCCGTATTTTTGTGAAGACTCGCCTAGCATCGTGGGACGAACCACTTTATACTCACTATGTGAGCAAACGATGTTCGTGCGGTTGCACAGGACTGTGCATAGTCAACTCTTCAAGTATAGCATATCTTCTTTTTTCTTACAAGCGAAATCAATCAAATTTAAGCTTTTTCTTTCCCTTTTTTTCTCCAAGAAGCAAAAAGCATACTGAAGTAAAAGATACTCATCATAAGAGGAACACCTAGAATTGTCTTCTCCTGATAATAAATCGTCAAATAAGCTGAAAAAACAACTCCGAAGACAAAACTGCTAAGCAAGCTAACAAAAATCAATCCCTCTCGTAGGAAAGGCGTATGCTTGGTCCGGAAATAATCTCCAAAAGCCAACATGGTACGTTTGATATTCCCTGTCATAAAAGCATTATTATAGGCAATCCCTGACACTTCTCCAAAGGCTGTTGTCACCAGTCCCATACAAAAGGCTAAGGGCGGTACGAGATAGATATTATCAACCGTTTGCGGCACAAAGCCTATAATTAGGGACAGGACTGCAAGAGGAATCAAGGACAAAATCGGCTTTTTAACAATTCGAAGTTTTTCCTTATATAATGTCAGAAAAAAGACACCCATCATAAAGGACAACAAGGTCATTACTTTGGCACTGGCATCCGAGACATTCTGCTGAATGAGTCCTACAGAAAGAAAAACCACATTCCCAGTTTGTCCAGCCACAAGGGTGTTCCCTCGCACGATAAAAGTATAGGCATCGACATATCCTGCACAAAAAGTCAAAAAAAGCGCTAGTCGCTTAGACTGACGTGATATTTTTCTTATTGGTAATAATCTCATTTTCTCCCCCTTCTCATTTCATCTACTTATCTGAACATTGTACCACTTTCTTTGAGAAAAGCGTAGTCCATTTGAAAATTTTTACCATCTGTTGGATAGTCCTTCTTTTCTATGTTATAATGAAGGAAGGATTTGAAGTCGGAAAAGGAGTATTTATGCTTAAATTAGGTGTTATCGGAACAGGCGCTATCAGCCATCATTTCATAGAAGCATCCCATGCCAGTGGAGAATACCAGCTGGTTGCTGTCTACTCTAGAAAGTTAGAAACTGCGGCAACCTTTGCTTCCCGCTATCAGGATATCCAACTCTTTGATCAATTAGGAGACTTCTTTAAGTCTTCCTTTGATGTGGTCTATATCGCCAGTCCAAACTCCTTGCATTTTGTTCAAGCAAAGGCTGCCTTGTCTGCTGGCAAGCATGTCATTCTTGAAAAACCAGCTGTCACTCAGCCACAAGAGTGGCTGGATTTGAGACAGACAGCTGAGAAAAATAATTGTTTTATCTTTGAAGCAGCACGAAACTACCACGAGGAAGCTTTTACTACTATCAAAAACTTTTTAGCAGACAAGCAAGTGTTGGGAGCAGATTTCAATTATGCCAAGTATTCTTCCAAGATGCCTGACTTATTGGCTGGACAGACGCCAAATGTCTTTTCAGATCGTTTTGCTGGTGGAGCACTTATGGACTTGGGGATTTATCCCCTCTACGCTGCCATTCGCCTCTTTGGAAAAGCTCAGGACGCGACCTATCAGGCTCAACAGCTTGACAATAGCATTGACCTAAATGGAGACGGTATCCTCTTCTACCCTGACTTTCAAGTTCATATCAAGGCTGGGAAAAACATCACTTCCAATCTTCCTTGCGAGATTTACACAGCAGATGGAACCTTGACCCTCAACACCATCGAGCATGTCCGCTCAGCTATTTTTAGCGACCACCAAGGAAATCAAGTCCAGCTCCCTATCCAACAGGCTCCTCATACGATGACTGAGGAAGTCGCTGCATTCGCACAGATGATCCAACAACCAGACCAGACGCTTTACCTGACTTGGCTGGATGATGCAGGCTCTGTTCATGATTTACTCTATACCATGCGCCAGACTGCTGGCATTAGATTTGAGGCAGAAAAATGAAAACCAAACTACCCACTGAATGGCAAGAACTGAGCGACCAACTCAGTTTCCAAGAATTTACCCCCATTCAAACTCAACTATTTGAGCCCCTTCTTGCTGGAGAAAACCTCCTGGGAGTAAGCCCAACAGGAACTGGTAAGACCCTCGCTTACCTCCTACCAAGCCTTCTCAGACTACAAAAGAAAAAAGCCCAACAGCTCTTGATTCTAGCACCAAATACAGAACTAGCTGGACAGATTTTTGACGTGTGTAAAACGTGGGCAGAAGCCATCGGTTTGACTGCTCAGCTCTTCTTATCAGGTTCCAGTCAAAAACGCCAGATTGAACGTCTTAAAAAAGGACCAGAAATTCTGATTGGTACACCTGGCCGTATCTTTGAGTTGATTAAATTGAAAAAAATCAAGATGATGAATGTGGAAACCATCATCCTGGATGAATTTGACCAATTGCTCGATGATTCTCAGATTCACTTTGTCGAGAAAATCACTCACTACGCACCTCGTGACCACCAACTCGTCTACATGAGTGCGACGACCAAGTTTGACCAAGAGAAGATTGCACCAAACACGCGCACCATTGATCTCTCTGATCAAAAACTGGACAACATCCAACACTTCTATATGCAGGTAGACCAACGTCACCGTGTGGATATGCTACGAAAACTAGCTCATGTTGAGGATTTCCGCGGACTAGTTTTCTTTAATAGCCTGTCAGATCTTGGAAGTGCGGAGGAAAAACTACAGTATCGGGATATCTTAGCTGTTTCCCTCGCTAGCGATGTCAATGTGAAATATCGAAAAGTCATCTTAGAAAAGTTTAAAGATAAGCAACTAACCCTGCTCCTTGCAACTGACCTTCTGGCTCGTGGAATTGATATAGATAGCCTAGAATGTGTCGTAAACTTCGACGTCCCTAGAGATATGGAAACTTACACCCACCGCGCTGGCCGTACAGGTCGCATGGGTAAAGAGGGCTATGTTATTACTCTCGTAACCCATCCTGAAGAACTTAAAAAACTCAAGAAATTCGCAAGTGTTCGTGAAATTGTCCTAAAAAATCAAGAACTCTATATCAAATAAGGTTGGCATTCGCCAACCTTTTTCTTATTCCCAAGTAATTTCTAATTGATAGCTGGCAAAGGAGTGTCCCTCTTGATTTTGCAGTTGATAGGCGAGCTCAATCTTTTGCCCATCCAATTTGTAGTGATTCGTTTGAATGATAAACTCCTGCATCCCCATTGGAGTCGGAATATAGGCTAAACTATCACTATCCTTTAGAAAACGCATGATGGTTTTGGGACTCGAGAAACGGGTCATCACCAGTTCTTCTTCATGAAACTTGAGAACCACTTTTTCATTTTCCTCATTATAAAAGAGTAAGTAGCTATAATCCCCTTTTTCACGCACTTCCACGTCATAGAGTTGGTCAACGACTTCCAACTGTTCATCAAACTGAATCGTATTTTGCATCCGAATCTTCACATCAAATCCTCTTTCTTGTCTCTTGTCCTACTATTTTACCAAAAAGAACAGGATTTTGCTATAATGGTCATATGAACGAAAAAGTATTCCGTGACCCAGTTCACAACTATATCCATGTAAACAATCAGGTCATCTATGACTTGATCAATACAAAAGAATTTCAACGCTTGCGTCGTATCAAACAGCTAGGAACTTCCAGCTATACTTTCCATGGTGGGGAGCACAGTCGCTTTTCCCACTGTTTGGGAGTCTATGAGATTGCTCGTCGTATCACGGAGATTTTTGAAGAAAAATATCCTGAAGAATGGGATCCTGCTGAATCTCTCTTGACCATGACCGCTGCGCTCCTTCATGACCTTGGACATGGTGCCTACTCCCATACTTTTGAAAATCTCTTCGATACAGATCATGAGGCTATTACCCAGGAAATCATCCAAAGTCCTGAGACAGAGATCCACCAAGTCCTGTTACAAGTAGCACCAGACTTTCCTAAAAAGGTGGCTAGTGTCATTGACCATACCTATCCTAACAAGCAGGTCGTGCAGCTCATTTCTAGTCAGATTGATGCAGACCGCATGGACTATCTCTTGCGCGACTCCTATTTTACAGGAGCATCTTACGGGGAATTTGACCTGACTCGCATTCTCCGAGTCATTCGTCCTGTCGAAAATGGCATCGCCTTTCAGCGCAATGGTATGCATGCCATTGAAGACTATGTTCTCAGTCGCTACCAGATGTATATGCAGGTTTATTTCCACCCAGCAACACGTGCCATGGAAGTTCTCCTACAAAATCTCCTCAAACGCGCCAAGGAACTCTATCCTGAAGACCAGGACTTCTTTGCACGCACTTCTCCTCATTTGCTACCTTTTTTTGAAAAGAAAGTTACTCTATCTGACTATCTGGCACTTGATGACGGCGTGATGAATACCTACTTCCAACTCTGGATGACCAGTCCTGACAAGATACTAGCCGACTTGTCGCAACGTTTTGTCAACCGCAAGGTCTTTAAATCCCTTACTTTTTCAGAAAAAGACCAAGATCAACTCGCAACCATGAGACAACTGGTTGAAGAAATCGGTTTTGATCCAGACTACTATACAGCCATTCATAAGAACTTTGACCTCCCTTATGATATCTATCGTCCCGAATCTGAAAATCCACGGACACAGATTGAGATTCTACAAAAAAATGGAGAACTGGCTGAACTCTCTAGCCTGTCTCCTATCGTCCAATCCCTTGCTGGCAGCCGCCATGGGGACAATCGTTTCTATTTTCCTAAAGAAATGTTGGACCAAAACAGTATCTTCGCAAGCATTACCCAGCAATTTTTACACTTGATTGAGAACGATCATTTTACCCCAAATAAGAACGAATAGAGGAAATTTATGAGTATTAAACTAATCGCCGTCGATATCGATGGTACCCTGGTTAACAGTAAAAGGGAAATCACTCCTGAAGTCTTTTCTGCCATCCAAGATGCCAAACAAGCTGGTGTCAAAGTCGTGATTGCAACGGGTCGTCCTATCGCAGGCGTTGCCAAACTTCTGGACGACTTGCAGTTGAGAGACGAGGGTGACTATGTTGTAACCTTCAACGGTGCCCTTGTTCAAGAAACTGCTACTGGCCATGAGATTATCAGCGAATCCTTGACCTATGAGGATTATCTGGATATGGAATTTCTCAGTCGCAAGCTCGGTGTCCACATGCACGCTATTACCAAGGACGGTATCTATACTGCCAATCGCAATATCGGAAAGTACACGGTGCACGAATCAACCCTCGTCAGCATGCCCATCTTCTACCGCACTCCTGAAGAAATGGCTGACAAGGAAATCGTCAAGTGTATGTTTATCGATGAACCAGAAATTCTCGACGCTGCGATTGAAAAAATTCCAGCAGAATTTTACGAGCGCTACTCCATCAACAAATCTGCTCCTTTCTACCTCGAACTCCTTAAAAAGAATGTAGACAAGGGTTCAGCCATCACTCACTTAGCTGAAAAACTAGGATTGACCAAAGAAGAAACCATGGCGATCGGGGACGAAGAAAATGACCGTGCCATGCTCGAAGTCGTTGGAAATCCCGTTGTTATGGAAAATGGAAATCCAGAACTCAAAAAAATCGCCAAATACATCACCAAAACAAATGATGAATCCGGCGTCGCCCATGCCATCCGTACGTGGGTACTGTAAAATGCTTAACCAAAAAAATAAACGACACCCCAAAAGGTAGAAATGACACTCTAACTTCCGGGGTGTTCTTTTTGAATTTTCGCCAAATCATCCAATCAAATCATCTAAATAATCCCAGTCTATCTAGTTCTTTTAGGGCAGATTCTCTTGATGGGTATGGATTTCTATTGATGAAACGTTTTACTGTTTCGACGTGATGATAAAGATCCATGCTGATTTCTTTTAAATTTCCAATAAAGACATCAAGTAGACCTAGTTCAATGTTCTCTAAGGGAGAAGGAAGCTCTTTCTTATTTTCAAACTCAAAAGCTTCTTTAGCAGTCACACCTATTGCATAACTAATGTTGTCCCACAAGAGACCATTCGCTTCATTTTCATCTAATTGCATGTAGATAAATATTCCACTGAAGTCTGTCCCATCATCTAAAAGGCGATAAAGTTCCTCTCCCCTTTTATCTCTATTCTCCAAAAAACTCCAACATGCAACCAAGGCGGTTCGAATATGTGAAGTATATTCTGTTTCCATACGATTCGCAATTGCCTCAGCAAAAATCAACATAAAATAACTCGTAAGCATATCCTCTCCTGATCTATACTTGAACGAATAGCCTATTCGTTTTCATCAGATAAAAATAGTGGTCCAAAGTAGTTTTTAACGAGCTCATCCTTAAAATATCCTTCTATTTCTGGCCCAGTTATTTGTGAAATAAGTTCCCTATTTTCAGCTAGAATTTGTTTGTAACTTAAGGAAAGAACCTCAAGTATGTCCTCGTCGACACTTTCAATCGTTTGTGGTAGGTAGATTTCTTCCGAAGCAATATATGAATAGTGACAAACTAGGACAAAGAAATTAGCGATACAGTTCCATACTAGTGGATTGGTTTTCTTATCCAACACCTGGAATGTCAAGATATCCTGCTCGTCTATATTTTCCAGTCGATTGTATAAAATATCTGGGCAAAAATCACTGTCTTTATCAAGCTCCTGTTTTGAAAGTTTTAAGGAATCAAGGACAAACTCCTGATATTCTTTCTCACTGATAAGATCTACAAGACCGTATATCAACTCCTGTAGGAAGCGTAATAAATTTCTATTTTCATTCATTGATTTTCCTTTTATTACTAAAAAACTAACTTGGTAATTCACTGGAAAACGTAGCACTCACTCTTCCTCCTCAAACATCAGAGCATCTAATTCTTCTCTCTCAATAGCAATTTCTTCAAATGTAGAAATAAGATTATTTACTATTTCTAAACTGATAATACCTGTCGAATCCTTAATGGTAACAATTGTTCCAATGGCAGTTAACTGGCCGATTAATTCTCGAACCTTTTTCAATTCGTCCAAATCTAACATGTCTACTTCGATCACCGTATCATGATCTTTGATTCTAGATTGGATTAAAGAAAAAGGCAAGGATGAATGGTTTCTTAACAACTCATAGGTCCCTGACTTGTCACCTATAGAATCAATAAAAATAGCTAGCATCGTTTCCGCTCCATTTATTAATCTGGCAATTCTACATTCAAGCTCATATCTGTAGGTTGTAACACCTTCTGAACCTCTGCGAGAAAGGCCAAGCCATTATCAGATGGAGAATACTGGAATGTGATGTGGATGATTTTTTTATCAAACTTATCACCGTATCGTGCCACATACTGCTTGCTTTCGAGGAAGTAGATATAGTTATTGAGTTTTTCTTGAAGTTTCAAGAGATGCTCTTCTTCGGTATCTGGAAGCCAAAGATTGCCATCAATTAATAAAAGTTCCAAGTTTGTATCACTCGTTCCGATTGCATCAATTTCTGAAACATCTAACTGAATGAGAGGTTCTTTTATCCAAAATGTTGTTTTTATCAAACGATAAAGTCGATTTATTGCATCACTTTCATTTTTAAATTCGTCTCTTATCCAGATATCTTGGCGCTCATTAACCTCATATACTTTATATTGACTAGATTTCTCATCGTAATAGTATCCCAAAGTAAATTGACCTCCATATCGCTCATCAAGCGCAATATGAAATATCCCCATCTTATCTCTATGTTGATTAATGAAATTTACCAGTTCTTGTTTTGTCATTTAAAATTCTCCACAACTCTCACATTCACTATGACGTTTGCTATAGTTCTACTACCTTTGGTGGATTGTAGTATTTTTCCTTGAATTCCTTAAGAATCTTCTCTACCTTTTCTTCATCACACTGTCTGTATAACGGACTACGGTCTAATACATTACATAGTCTTTCATAGGTATAAGTACGTTTCTGTTCATCTGATAATTTTGAGATACTTTCTATAATATTTCTTACTAACTCATCCGTCTCAATGACAAAGGGTAAGCTGGTATATTTCCTTAACCATCTTCTTTGAATAGAAATATATTTAATTACCTTCTTTAATCTCATTAAATCAATAGATAAGCTAAAATCTTTCAAGATATCAAAGGTTCTGCGCGCTATATCCCTATCACCTTCCACATACAAAGGATATAAGCAATATTCCATTAATACTAAAATGTCTGTGCTATCAAGTTCATAAGAATCCCTTTGCCATATACGATATTTTGGATTTGTACCTAAAAAAGCTTCCTCCTCTTTCCCTTCTCTCATCGTATCACGATAAAAATTAACAAAAGATTGATAATCTTTAGGCTCTGGTATTTCAAATTTCTTCATTTATTTACTCCATTGGTTAATTCTAAAAATTCCTTCAATTTGCTCAATTTTATTAGTGCCTGGTTCATAGACGCGTGGATTTTTGATTTCATAGTATCCTTGACGTTCAATCGCAGATAGAAAATCATCGTAAGAATGCCCCGTTGTGTCAATCGTTGGCATAAGTAGTTCGCTATTTAGAAATGCTAAATAATCTTTTTATAAATATAGTCTCATTATACCACAAAAAGAGAGCGTTTCCGCTCCCTTTATTACTCTGGCAATTCTATCTTCAAACTCATATCTGTGGGTTGTAACACCTTCTGAACCGCTGCGAGAAAGGCTAAACCGTTATCAGATGGAGAATACTGGAATGTGATATGGATGACTTTTTTGTCAAACTGATCACCGTATCGTGCTACATACTGCTTGCTTTCGAGGAAGTGAATGTAATTGTTCATTTTTTCTTGCAGAATTTCCAGATGGACTGCTTCTATCTCTTCCTCCCAGCAAACTGGATCCACCAGAAGAAGCTCTAAATGACTATCAACTATACCAATTGCGTCAAGTTCGCTAGGTTCCAGTTCTGAAACAATGGCTTTGGTGACAATTTGGGTAAATTCTTCAGTAGAAAATATTTTTTGGTTATAAGATAAATCATTGAAAATTAAGTCAGGATTATTTTGTATAAAAATTTTATTCGACTCTTCTTGTGTATACTGTTTTTTAGATTTCCAAAAACCATAATCTGCATAATTCATCAACTCTTTACCAGTATGTTCTCCCGACATATAACTATCTGCAGCTTCTTTGGGGATTTCTTGAACTACTTCTGGCATGGTAATATTAAAAGTTGGATAACGCAAGAAATACTTATCACCATCCTGACAAATTTCCAACATATCTTTTTGACTTACATAAATTGATTCCATTCCATCTCCTTTGTTTCTTACCAAATGTCTACTGATTAGTTTTCCCTATTTTTTGTCTGTTCTTATGATGTAATCCACTTTACTATAAAGGCCAGTGCCCTGTTTCAGCATAAACCATGACTTCGTATGCTCCCCTAGAAGATTCAAATGCTTTATCCATCAGTTCCTTATTGATAGGATAGCAAACTTCTGGACCCATGGCTCCTCCAATTTCTTTAAAGAAGCCAATTTCGTAATAACCATTTGTCTCATATACAACAAATCCATCGCCTTTATGTACAATCGTATCTGAATGATTATAATCATTTAACTCATCTGCCTTTGGCCAACGATGGTGTTCACAATAAAACATTACTTCTAAAGAATCTTTTTCTGATTTTGAAACACGTTCTGCTAATTCCTGGCTAATGGGAAAGTTAAGCACTTCTTTCCCTCTACTCCACAGAATCTCATAATCCTTATTGTTTTTTAATACCGTACAATTTTTGTATTGCAGCATTTCTATTGTCATATAAATCAACTTTCTTTACTTTTTTGATTCTTCTTTATCATAGGCAAAAACAAAAAGATCTAGTTGATGCGCGCATTTCTTATCAAGCTCTCCAGGACCTTCTTTCGCTTGTGTAAATTATTGGCTAGGCACAAATAGAGAATAAACAAAAGCATGGAGTGGAAAAATAATGGCAAAAAACTAGGATATAACAGGAAGACGACTAAAGATACTAACAAACTAATAAAGCTACCACGAATTACGGAAGAAACAACAGCTCCACTTTTCTTTAGTACTTCTAGGAATTCTAAGAACTCCAAATCTGTAAATAGAGCCGGATATAAATCCATTCTCATTCTTTATAAATTCCTTATAATCATCAGGCAGTTTAACCCTCCACGCAACTTCTCTTTCCTGTAATAGCGCATCAGTTGGCAAGGGATAGATCATTGCTTGTTCTTTCTGAGTCATATTTTCTGCTTCTTTCTCTATTTAAAATCTTTATACTACTAGCTCTGAGGCATTAATCATTCTCTTCCTTGTCCCATAATGGAGAGGGGTACATATAACTTCCGCTGTTTTCTACATCTCTTCGTCCTTCACGAACTGTAAAATCTAACAGCTTAAAGAATTTCTCTTTTGCTTCCAAAAAATTAGTAAATTCAAATGTTTTTCCCATAATATCAGACCTATCATCTCTACAATTTACCATAAACAGGTTATCCCTAAAAAACAGATGAATCGCGAAAGGAGTAGTATCTTTTTCATTAAATAAAACATAGACTAAAGATTGGTAGTTCTTTTCGCTAATGGATTTTTCAATTATTCTCTTATAGTTTTTAATAATCTCTCTTGAAAGAGTCTCAGAACCGTCCCATAATGGAGAAGAATACATCTTACCCATTCCTTCCTGAACATAATAACGATTGAAAAAAATAGTATCTCCCAAAAATTTTAAAAATTTCTCTTTTGCTTCTGAAAAGTCTGTATAGTTGAAAATTCCCCCCTTACTTGCTCTATCCATGGTAGCATAGACATTGTAGACTTGCTTAAAATCGTCATATTCGATTACCACTTCCCATTCTCCAGGACCATATTCGTTAAAGATGGAATATCTCAAACTCTCGTATCCTAAATCTTGAATGGCTGATAACAGTTCTAAACGTTCTTGGGCTTCGTCTCTCATCTTTGCTTGACCTCCTTATTTATCCCACAAACTAGATGAATAGTAGGGTGAATCTCCATTCTGTACAAGATATCTGTTCATTTCGATGAAAGATTTCATTTTTTTCAGAAATAATAGCTTTGCCTCTTCAAAATTCTCAAACTCCCATGTTTTCCCCATTATATAGGTCCGGTCGTCCCGGCTATTTACCATAAACTTCCCATCTCGATAGAATAGATGGATAGCCCAAAGTTGACTACTATGCTCATCAAACAAAGCATAATAAAGATTTTCAAAGCCTTTTTCTCTAATTTCTTTTTCTACATCTTGTTTTAAAAGATTAAAATTTAAATTCTCTTTCATAATATTTATCCCAACTAACAGTTCATCTATACAGAGTTACAACTCCCATCACTATCACTCAATAATAGAAAAACGTTGATTCTGTTGATATTTTTGATTGAATTTTTCCAGCTGTCTCATGGGTTTTATTTTAACAAGACCGTTTGGGAAAGTGATACTGTCGTTCAATTCCTTTTGAAAAAGCTTAACTCCCTTAGAGATTGCTTGTGCAACTGTCGACGTATGGATTGTAAAGCTAGCTATATTTTTTTCTTGCATAAAAAGGATTGCATCAAAAAACAAAACTGAAATATATAAATCAACGGCAGAACTCTGTGATAACTCTATAAGACTGTCTTCTAATATATCTTGAATCTTGTCAATATCATTTTGCTTGTAGAAATACTCAGCTAATACTTGGCAAATATCTGTCGGAAAAACATCTGGTACAGAGGTCGGAGGCTCTATACAATATCTTTTTTCACCTCGCAAAATCCCAGCAACATCGCCTGCTTGGATAGCTTCTAACAAGAGTTTTTTGTAATTTTTCATTTGATAATCTTTCATATTTTCAATTTTTAAAAGGCTCAGTTTGTTCTCTGCAAAATTTATCATCTTGAAGTTATTAAGATTAGTTTCCACTTTTTAATCGCTACTCGCTAGAATTTCAGCCCCTTCGGGTAACATTTCTTTCAGTTCGGCCTTTGTGAATAAGCCTTGGGCTTTAGAATTTCCTCTTAAAGCTTCTGGATATTGCCTCAGGAAATTTCTATTAGCTTCTTCTTGTGTCACTTTCGATGGCCAACTATCGGTCTCAATCTTGTAAGATATTTCGAGTAGTGATCTCTCTCCACTTTCTAATAAGGCAAACAGCTCATTTGGTAATTCATAGACTACTAACCAAGAAGCCACAGTTCCCTCTTCTGAAACTAAATAATATTTATCCTCATTTTTCCAGATAGATTTCCCATATCCTTCAACTTCTTCAAACTGGATAACATCTTCCCATTCTAGGTTTGTTGGTTTCATTTTATACCTCTTTTACTTAAGTGGCGATACATAATCATCTGGAAGTTTGCCTTCAGATTCAATCCAAATCTTCTCTGCAATGGGCATTAACGCTTCTAATTCTTCTTGTGTAAAAAGCAATTGATTTTTCGGATTAGCTATCAGTATCTTTGGTCGTTCTTTAGCTCTTCCTCTTTTTATTTTGTTGATTTCTTTTTCCGTTGGGGGCCAACAATCGTTCTTTACTCTATAAGATACTTCTCGTAACGTTTTCTTCCTACTCTCCAGCAAGGAAAATAACTCGTCCGGTAATTCATAAACAACTCGTTTATCCATCATACCGCCTTCAATATTGACGATATAATACTGCTTTTTATGTTTCCAAACTTCTTTTCCGTATCCTTCGACTTCTTCGAACTGAAAAACGTCTTCCCATTGTAGTTTTGTTGGTTTCATTTTATACCTCTTTTACTTAAGTGGCGATACATAATCATCTGGAAGTTTGCCTCTCCAGTCAATCCACATTTGCTCAGCAATTGGAATTAATCTTTCAAGCTCTTCCTGAGTAAATAACTCTCTAGTTTCAGGTAAATCAATTAATGATGTCGGACTCTCTTCTATAAATCGTTTCTCACTAGCTTTCTTTTCTTCTTCCGTCGGTGGCCAACAATCGTTTTGAACCTTCCAAGATATTTCAAGTAGAGTCCGCTCTCCACTCTCTAGTAAGATAAATAATTCTTGTGGTAATTCATAGACAACTAACCAAGAAGCTACAGTTCCCTCTTCTAAAACTAAATAATACTTGTACTCATCTCTCCAGATATGCTGACCGTAACCTTCTACTTCTGCGAACTGGATAACATCTTCCCATTCTAGTTTTGTTGGTTTCATTTATATTCTCCCAATGCAATCATCTCTCAGCATAAAATATCATAAGATCAGGCTTCTTTTTCTCTTCCTCAGTAGGCGAAGCCATCTTTTATCCATTTTCTAGTTTCTAAATCTAAATTAAAATAAAAATCACTTCGACCAGAACTATCAAAACAATCTTCATTAAGAGTTTCACATACAATTCTCAGTTTTTCTTTACTTATATCAGAAATGTATAGCATTGTAAACCCTGCAGGAGATTCAATTTGGTCGATTTTCTCACCTTCTAAATTATAAACCTCTAGTTCTGATGGAACGTCAAAATCTATGGATGAGCGAAATATACTGAAGATACGCTGATATTTAGGGCTAAAGCGAAGGTGATATAGATGACGAAAACCAATCTGATGTTGGCCATTGTAATTCCACTCAAACGTTTCTTCCGAAACATTTTGTTGCCCTAATAATTTTCCTTCTAAACTATAGTAAACAATGGTTTGGGTAATAAAATTTTCTCCACTATAAACAAGCACCATGTTCTCATCTTTATTATATTCCGCATGAATGATATCTGGTAATTCTATCTTTATATCAGTAGAATCCCAATACCATGTGAGCATCTGTTCACTGTAATCGATTTTCATCATCCTTCTCCTACTCTCACTCAGATAAATTCGATTAGAACTGTTTGCTCAGTCATCATGGAGCTCACTTCCTCAATGAGTTTATCTATCTCTTTTTGTGAGATACGAATATGATTGTATGGTGGCTCCCAATTCTCTATGCTTGACCTATATACAATAAAGCTACCATCAGTCAACAACTCTCCCTCTGCTTTTAAAACATAACCATTTTCATAATCAAAAGTAATGTTACCACTTGTCCCAGAAATTTTCATTCCCTTTCCTTCTTTACTCAAACATCATTATTTTTCTCAGAAAACTAAATCCTAATACTCATAATAAGGAGAGAAATTCCCCTTCAAATAAGCACTTATACTTTCTCCTATTATACCACACCTCCATTTTCATCTGAAATGGTTTCTATTTTAAGACGAAAAAAACACTGGTTATCCAGTGTTTTGTTTCTAGTTTACTGCCCCCTGCAAACATAATAGTATATATCAATCTTTCTGATTTGTTGTCATTTATGATTTTTATAAAAAGAAAAACGATTGAAAAATATAAAATAATAAGTTTTTGGGGGCAGGTTTAGGGTGAAAATATTTTGAAATAATTTATTAAAACACTTGACACCTCGGTTCTCCGTTATATAATATGATTAAGATAAAAAATTGAGGTAAAGAATATGAGAAAAGTTATTCAAGAATTATTAGACAGTTCTATATCTACTTCTACTATTTCACAAGGTGCTGGAGTTCCATGGACTACTGTTTCTGATCTTAGAAAAGGAAAAACAAGCATGGATAAAATGGCGCTTCTAACGGCAGAAAAGCTCTATGAATTTGCTACAGCTGATAAGCATTGATTTCGGTCACTGCTTTTATTATTGCAAACAAAAAAACCGCAAGCTATTGCTTGCGGTTTGTGTAATCTAATTTGAAAGTCTTTCTGTTTTTTTATTTTTCTTCTTTTGGTTTGTCAACGACGGTCACCGGACCATCTGGTTCGGTTTTGAATGCTGGTTCTGTATGAAGTTCACCATTTGCCTTCAGATAGTACCAGCCATCACCAGACTTGATGAATTGCTTAGATAGCAGTCAATAAGACATTGAGAAGAATTGTTGGTAGAAATGTCCATGCTCATTCGCTTAGACATACTTATGCTTCTTTTTTGATTGCAAAGCGTATTGAATTACTATCTATTTCAAAAATCCTGGGTCATGAGAATTTGAACGTCACCATCGAAGTCTACGCTCATCAATTAAAAGAACTAGAAGAGGCAAGTAATTCGGAAGTAAGAGAGATATTCGTAAATTTAGGGGCGAATTTGGGGCGAAACACCTCAAACACCCAGTAAAATCAATAGTTTCTATGCCCCCTGCAGGAATCGAACCTGCAACTACTCCTTAGGAGGGAGTTGTTATATCCATTGAACTAAGGGAGCTAGAGAAAAACCCTGCTGGGTGAGCAGAGTTTTTAGTCGAATTAACGACGGATTTCTTTGATACGAGCTGCTTTACCTTGAAGAGCACGCAAGTAGTACAATTTCGCACGACGTACTTTACCGTAACGAACAACTTCGATCTTTTCAACACGTGGAGTGTGGATTGGGAAGATACGCTCAACACCTACACCGTTAGAGATTTTACGAACTGTGTAGTTTTCTGAGATGCCAGCACCTTTACGTGCGATAACAACACCTTCAAAAATCTGGATACGTTCACGGTTACCTTCGACAACTTTCGCGTGTACACGAACAGTGTCACCAGGACGGAATGATGGGATATCTGTACGAAGTTGACCTTCAGTCAAGCTTTGGATTAATGGATTCATTTTATTCTCCTATCTTTGTCAATCTTGAGGAACCTTCCTCAGCGGATAAACTGTATTTTTGTGCGTCCATTACACACAAGATACAGTTTACCAAATTTCCACCTAAAAGTAAAGAAATTTATAGCAGAATTCCTAAAAAAATCGCTAGAAAACCGCCTATGTAGGTTAAGAATAAATAGCTATAAAATACCTTCTTGTCACTTAACAGTCTTTGTAGCTCATCATTCAAGGTTGAAAATGTCGTTAATCCTCCACAAAAACCTGTCGCTAGGATAGCATAGACTTCCTTGGACTCCACATGATTGTAGAGTAGGCCGATCAAAAAACATCCTAGAAGATTGGCTATGAGAGTTCCTAGAGGCAATTTTGAAGCTTGATTATAGCGGGAAAAGAAATAACGCACCAGTGCTCCGAACCCGCAGGCGATTGCAAGATAAACGATTACCATTTCTTCCTCCCTAGAACATAAGCCAAGAGTAGACCTCCACCGATGCTCAAAAATAAGTAGATGCCTAAGCTAAGATAACTCCCGGTATCAAGCAGTTTTACTGCATCAAGCATTAGGCTAGAAAAAGTTGTCAGGCCACCGCAAAAACCAGTCCCCAGCGCCAAAACCAAGCCTTTACTAGTTCCCTTATAGACCAGATAGCCTTTTACCAGATAGACCAAGCAGAATATTCCCAGATAGTTGACGAGAAGGGTCCCCCAAGGAAAGTCTGGGCTAGCTGGTAACCAAGTGGAAATGAGATAGCGGGCAAGGCCACCCAACATTGCAGCCAGAAAAATTCCTAGCGGATAGAATTGTTCTTTTTTCATTTGATATTTTGATTCTGATAATCACGCGAACGTTTGAGAATGTCTGAAAAAGTTGCAACAATGGTCTCCTGATAGCGCTTATCTTCTACTCTATTTCTGACTTTTTCAAAAATGATTTCTTCTCTCTTAGTATCTAAAATAGGTTTTCCTGAGGCTTTCTTATAGGCAACTACTCCCTCAACCAAATGCATCCGTTCTTCTAGGAGCTTTACGATTTGGTCATCGATTTGATCAATTTCTTGCCGAATAATATCTAAATCCATAGTATCTCCTCCTTTATTTGAATTATTGTATCAAAAACCCTCTAAATAGGCTAGTAAAATCCCAAAAAAACTAATAAAAAAACGCACTGACTTCTTCCAGTCAGCGCAATTTGATTCTTATCCTACTTTTGCAGCCAATTCTTCTGCGAATTGTTCCAAGCGCTCGATGTCTTCTTCTTCGGCAGAAAGGTCTACTTTAACACACTCTGAACCTTTTTCTGCTCCTGTCGCTACAAAAACGCGATCAAAGTCATCGACAGCCTTACAGAATTCGTCGTAGAAGGTATCTCCTGAACCGACCACTCCGTAGATTTTGCCATTCAAGTTGAGATCTGCTAGGTCTTCGTAGAAGTCCATCATCTCATCTGGCAATTCTCCATCACCGTAAGTATAAGTCGCAACGATTGCGATGTCCGCCTCCAAGAAGTCTGAAGCGTCAACAGTCGTACATTCATCCACATCGACATCCAAGCCCAAGTCACGCAATTTATCTGCTACAATATCTGCAATTTCTTCGGTATTACCGGTCATACTGGCAAATACAATTTTTGCTAATGCCATATCGTCCTCCTCAATTTATCTTTCTCCATTATATCATATCTTTTTCATTTTAAAAATAAAAATTCTTGTGCTACAATGAAATGAGAAAGAATTGAGGTTATTTATGGAAATTTGCCAGCAAATTTTAGAGAAAATCAAAGAATACGATACCATTATCATTCATCGTCATATGAAACCAGATCCTGATGCCTTAGGGAGTCAGGTAGGTTTGAAAGCTCTTCTCACTCACCATTTTCCAGAAAAGACCATCAAAGCAGTCGGTTATAACGAACCAACTCTAACTTGGATGGCTGAAATGGATACTATCCAAGACAGTGACTACCAAGGAGCTCTTGCTATTATTTGTGATACAGCGAATCGTCCTCGTATCGATGATAAACGCTACGAACAAGCTGCTTTCACCATCAAAATCGATCACCATCCAAATGATGATATCTATGGTGACCTATCTTGGGTGGATACAAGTTCAAGCAGTGCCAGTGAGATGATTGCTCTATTTGCTCAAGAAAATCAGCTAACTTTGTCTAGTGAAGCGGCACGACTTCTCTATGCAGGAATTGTCGGGGACACAGGGCGTTTTCTCTACCCGTCAACTAGTGCCCGTACCTTTAGAATAGCTAGCCAGCTCCGAGAAATTGATTTTGACTTTGCTGGACTGTCTCGTCAAATGGATACCATGAGCTTCAAGATTGCAAAATTGCAAGGGTATGTTTATGATCACTTAGAAGTTGATGAGAATGGGGCTGCACGCGTTCTACTTACTCAAGACATCTTGAAAAAATATAAGGTTACAGATGCTGAAACAGCGGCAATTGTCGGAGCACCTGGTCGAATTGATACTGTTAAGGCTTGGGCTATCTTTGTTGAACAAGCTGATGGTCACTTCCGTGTGCGAATGCGCAGTAAAATTACCCCTATCAATGAAATTGCCAAACGACACGACGGGGGAGGGCATCCATTAGCCAGTGGTGCCAATTCCTATAGTCTAGAAGAAAACGAACAAATATACCAAGAACTGAAAGAGGCTCTACAGATTCACCAAGGCTAAGAAAGAATTTTCTTGGCCTTTTCTATGCTAGATTCTTAAAATATACGGTTTCTTTGTACCTCAGTTTATGGTATAATAAATCAAACTGAATAAAAGGAGACATAATAATGGAAAAAAATCGTTTGTATATTCTCATTTCTGCTGGAGTAGCCATTCTTGGTTCACTTTTGCCATGGGCTAGTTTAAATGCAGGTTCTTTTGGATCCTATAGCGTGAATGGTTACCAAGGAGATGGGTGGTTTGTCATTATCGCAGCTATTGTGTCTATTGTTCTTGCTTGCTTGAATAATATGAATAAAGCAATGCCTAAAGGGTTCTCAATTGGTGTCATTGTTGCGGGTGCAATTGCAACTCTCGTCACACTAAATAGTCTCTTTAATGTAAATAAGTACATGTCTAACTTTGGTGGATATGGCATTTCAATCGGCTTTGGTTTGATTTTAGCTATTCTTGCTAGCATTGCACTTGTTGTAACTGGTCTCTTGGCAATGTCAGGTGGTAAAATTACAAAAGAGTCATTTACTGAATTAGCTGAGTCTGGTAAAGATTTTGCTCAGACTGTCGGACGTGTAACAAGCTCTACCGTTAAAACTGCAGTAGAAGAAATCAAAAAAGAATCTCAAGAACGTAAAAAAGAAGAAACTACAGCTGATAAAACAGAGACAGCTAAAGAGGAAACCGAGCAAAAAGAAGAAGCTAAGGAACCAGCTAATGTGGAAGCTGAGTCAACAGAAGAAAACGCAGAACCAGTAAAAGAAGAAACTACTGAATCTGAATCTGACTCTGAAACAAAAACAGAAGCTGAGCCAGTAGCCGAACCAACAGAAACAGAGGCTGAAGCTGAAACTGTAACAGAATCAACAGAAACAGAAATTACTGAATCTGAAAAAGAAGCAAAATTAGTAGCAGAAAACACAGAACCAGTAAAAGAAACAGAAGTAAAAAATCAACAAGAAGAAAAAACTCCAAATCAAGAGAACTAATCATTCTTCTACCGTCACTCCAGTAAACACTGGAGTGATTTTTTATCAAGATTTTTAATAAAATCAGGGAAAAGACTTGCCAAACTTATCAGAATCTGATAGACTAGTATGGTAACAATCTATGGCTCGCAAAGAGACCATGGCAGAAAGGAAATATTGCAAAATGAAAAAAGATATCCATCCAGAATATCGCCCAGTTGTCTTCATGGACACAACTACTGGTTACAAATTCCTTAGCGGTTCAACAAAACGCTCTAACGAAACTGTTGAGTTCGAAGGCGAAACTTACCCATTGATCCGTGTGGAAATTTCATCAGACTCACACCCATTCTACACTGGACGTCAAAAGTTCACTCAAGCAGATGGACGCGTGGATCGTTTCAACAAAAAATACGGTCTCAAATAATCAACCGCATTTATTGCTTAAAAACGTTGATACAAAGCCTTTTCCAAGAAATTGGAATTGGCTTTTTTTATTTTTAGTACCGTTTTTGGTACCGTCTTGGATAACTAACCTTTTGCACTATCCAGGTAATCTACAAATTTTGTGATAGCTTTCTTCTCTCCTGCTACTGTAGAATGGCTATAAGTATCCAGGGTCATCTGACTACTTGCATGACCTAACCTTTTGGCTGCATTAACAGGATCTACACCCGTTTCAATCATCAAGGTAGCATGAGTATGTCTGAAACCATGAGGAGTTATCTTCTTCAAGCCATGTTTCCTGATAATGCGCTTCAGTACACTATTGATATAGTCCTGGTATAAAGGCTCTATCTTTCCATCTCGGTCAACAAACGTAAACATGTAATCACTATCAATCAATGGGGTAACTGACAGTTGCCCCTTTTCTCTTCTGCTCTTTTGTTTCCACTCTTTCAAAATCGAGACTGTCTCAGTATCTAAAGGGATTTGCCGTATTGAAAACTTGTTTTTGGTGCTTTTCTCAACGGCTTTCCCCTTGATTCTACCTAGATTTTTGCTGATAGAAAGTAATTGATTGTCAAAATCGATGTCAGACCACCTCAAAGAATACAGCTCCCCTTTCCTTAAGCCACTATAGGCCAACAAACGAAATAAGGCATAGTTTTTATATGGCTCTTCTGCCTTAATAATAGCTAAAAACTCATGCAACTCCTCAACGCTAAAGAAGTTCTCTGACTTCTTCCGCTCTCTTTTGGGGAGTATCGTTTGCTTCATTGGGTTGTCTGTAATCAATTTCATTTTCAAAGCAAAATCAAACACTTGGCTAGTATAAGATTTTACCTGTTTGATATTTCTAAAAGTCTGACCTTTTTCGGTAATAAAGTCTTGGCATTGCCAAGGAGTAATTTTGGAAATTTTCATCTTTCCAAGAACTGGCAAGATATGGATTCTAAACAAATCATCTGTACGGACGCTTGTCGTCCTCTCTACTGTGTTTTGATAAGTTTTGAACCATTCTTCAAAAACTTCATCAAAACGTCTCTCAGAGGCTCTCAGAATTCCTGAGAGGTCGCCTGACGCTTTTTTGTGGTAAATCATAGCTTCATACTGTCTAGCCTCTCTAAGGCTCTTAAAACCGCTTTTAAAGAAGTCCTGACGTTTGCCATCAATCACCCTGTAGATTCTGACCTTATAAAGATACCCTGATTTAGACTTTTTAGCCTTATATTTAATAATAGACATTCTAATTTCTCCTTTATTTTTTAAGGTTTCGGGGCTTATAAAATAAAGAAATCATGATTGTCAGTTATTTCTTACGCTTTTTCTCTTCTTGCCGTCTCTTGTATTCAGGACTCTCTACCCATGCCTCCCAGACATAATGATAAGGGGAGTCTTCTGCTCCTGATTTGTTAATCAGGAAAGGGATAAGGCCTTGTTTCTCATCAGCTATAAATTCCTTAATAGCTTTAACCAAAACAGGGTTGAAGCCTTTTTTACTTACTAGAAAATCAATGTAATCAGACAAGGCCTCTGACTGATTGAGTTCTTTAAGTATAATTGCAAGTTCATCACCAAATGGAGTCCATTGAGTGATTTTATTTTCAATCGTACTTTTTCCCTGAAGCACTTTGGCGAAGCCTTTAAAAATTTCTTTGGCTGATCCTGGATTGACTAATACAGGGTTGTCATCAAGCCCCAGCAAGTAAGGGATAGACACGCCAAAATATTCCGCTAGAATTTTAGCATTTTCTATACTAAGATTTGTTTTTCCATTTTCATATTTTCCGTATTGAGACTGGTTAGTATTCAAAACTTTTGCTAAGTCAGCCTGAGTCAATCCTTTTTCTTTTCTTAAAACTTTTAGTCTATTGCTCATTTTATACCTTTCTGACATTTTATATTTAAAATTATAACACAAATAATTAAAAAATAACTTTTTTCTTGACTTAAGTTATTTTTTAACTTAAAATAATAGTTATAAAATAACTTTCGGGGTTTATAAAATTAAGAAAGGGGTCAGAATATGACAGAAAATTTTACTATCCACCTCCCAAAAGCAACAGAAAAGAAGTTGCTTGCTCGTTACGATACCATGCTTCAGAAAGCTATTGAAAAAGCTTTTGAAGACCAGGAGCTTTATAAGCCCATGCTACGAATGTCAGGCTTGTGCCGTTGGCTTGATGTATCCACTACTACCATTGTCAAATGGCAACGTGAAGGCATGCCTCACATGGTCATTGATGGAGTGACCCTGTACGATAAACACAAAGTCGCTCAATGGTTACAACAATATGAAAGGTGAGAAATATGGATTATGGTGATGATTATTACTTAATACCTAAAGTATTATTTCAAGACGATTTCTATAAGGATTTGGTACCCCTTGATATTATTGTCTATTCTGTGCTAAGAAACAAACAAGAAGAAGCAATAGAGAAAGGTTGGGTAGATGATGAAGGAAATATTTACCTAGCATATAGAATTGAGGATCTAGCAAAAAAATTTTCCTGCGCCAGAACGACTATGGTCGCTGTTTTACAACGCTTGGAATCTGTCAACTTAATTGAACGTGAACGGCAATGGAATACAAGCTATTATAACCATAACTTACCATACATGACTTACATTAACGAGGTGTAAATATGATAAAGATTTACTTTGGAAAAGACGTTGCACTTAATCAAGCTATCCAGTCACGATTGGATAGCTATCAGCTTGAATATCAAGTATTCTCAAGTAAAGATATAGATACTAAAACGTTGATGGAATGGCTTTTTAGGTCAACTGATATATTTGAACTGTTAAGTACTAAGATGTTGAAGTATAAATTAAATACACAAATTACACTTAGTCAATTTGTTAGAAAGATTTTGAAAGACGTTGATAGTTCCTTAAAACTCCCCATTGTTGTAACAAAAGAAGCCATCTATTCGAACATGACTCCAGAATATGTTGGGACACTCTTGCCAAAAGAATACCGTAAAGCAGAACGAGAGAATTTATTTAAGAAATTTGAAAAGCTAGATGAAGGTAGACGTTTTTGGAGAAATTTTGAGATTGTCCGTAAACAATCTGAATTGCCTTGGTTTGAATTGCACAAGTTGCTATTTGCTGATGTGTCTGACGATTTAGGAGAAATGAAAAAAGCTAAAGATCGATTCTTTAAGTACAAGAAAAACAAGCAGATTCCCCCTGAAGATATCATCGAAAAAATCTTAGAAATATTTTTGATTGAAAGAGTTGACCTTTTTCAAAAATCTGTTTCAGATCTACAAAATTTCTAGTCCTAAAACAGTTTTGAAAATGACCATGAAAATATTTTGTAAATGGTATTTTGAGACTAAATTTTTGAGCTTTCTCAAAATTTATAACGCGGGCCCCTCTAACAGCCCGCTATGTTCCCATTTCGTGGGATTTTACTGCACCCATTTTTTGGCAAGTTTGACCGTAGCAAAATGAAAATGGTCCGACGAAGTCGGCTTGGGGTTGCTCCCCCAAGAATGTCATTTTACGGAGGTCTTTGCGCAGACAAAAAAGAGGCGCCGATAGGCGACCTCTACAAGAAAGGAGGTTGATTTGGAATTAAAAGTTAGCTTGGACAACATCACTATTACAGCTTATATCAAACCTATCAAACTCCTTGAACTCAAAAGTTTGATAGAAAGTCATACAGCCATTATCGTCCAGACTGCAATGACTGATATGTTTAGAGCAATCACTCGGGACGGAAGTCACGTTAGACTCCTCCTAGACTACGACAAATTAAAAGGACAAGCCTTTAATGCTCGCCCTTTCAGGATAGAGTTTAACCCCAATAAACTCCGACAGATTGATATTAATATCTTAGATACAATTATACCATATCTTGAAGATATTGCAATCTCTCGAGTCGATTTAGCTTTTGATATATTTGAAGTTGATTGTAGTGAGTTTATTCTTGAAAAGAAAGGCCGCCCTACTGCTACCAAAGAATGGAGAGACCAGAATGGAAAACTAGAAACTAAATATCTAGGCGCCTCCAGGTCAGAAAAGCAAATCAGACTCTATAACAAAAAAGTTGAACAATTAGAAAATGGCTCTGATGAAGACAAGAAATTTGCCCAGCAGTTCCAGCATTGGTGGCGCTTAGAATTTCAGCTCCGCAGTCGCTCGGTTGAAGAAATATTTGAAGTCATTGACTCTGTTATCTTTAAACCGTTTAACTTTGAAGGTTTAGGCATAGAGGCTCAACTTTACTTACTTGCCCTTACTCGTGATAAAGGAATCTGGAACAAAGTCAGTAAAAACACACGTACAAAATACAAGAAACTTTTACAGACCTATAAAACATCTGATATTGACTATCTGAAATTGATGAAAGATTTATTAAAACATGAACGACCAATATTAGAAAAACAGCTTGCTTATTATGGGGGAAGAGAAACAAAAAATAGCTTTCAACCATTTGGTTGAAAATCTAGTATTAACAAGGAGTTACGAGGCCTAAAATGAGAATAAAAGACTACGCTGATAGCCTGGGAGTTAGTAGTCAATCCATCTATAAACGGATACGATCTCCAAAATATAAAGAGAGGTTGAAAGGTCATTTATACCTAGACAACCAAAAGGTTGAAAACCTTGATTTAATAGGCATTAGAATACTTGAAGATTATCATTTTGAAAATGATTTGATTAAACTTGAGAAAGAATTAGAGGAGGTTAAAGAACAAGGCAAACAACTAGAACAAGATTTGCAACTATTGAAAGGCTATAGGAAGAGTGATCAACAAAACTTAAAAGCTTGGGCAGATTATGCTAAACGATTAGAACAGCATCGATTTTACTTAATGCTTGCACTCACTACTGTATCTATAGCTTTCCTTGTAGCTTTAGCCTTTGCCGTCTTCTGACGGCATTTGTCGGACAATGCGAAGCGTCCGACCCTGGGGCACCGACAGGGTGCCCTACTCGCTTCGGCGAGTATAGTCGAAACTCCTCTTGTGGCTCGAGAGGTGGTTCGATGTCGCTCCTGTATTTGGAGCGATGTGCCGTCTGCAAGACCCTTCGGAGAACGCACATTTACGGAGTAAAGTGTAGTGCGTTACACTTTACATGGAAGTCGTGCCGATCCTTCAGGAAAAAATCTACCCTATTGGTCACTTAGTCCTGGTGGCAATCTTCCGCCACCAGCTCGGCGACCCTTTGAGCCGAGAAAGGAGAACAAACTATGAGTTATGCAGTAGCTAGAATGCAAAAAATGAAATCTGGAAATCTTGGTGGTGCATATCGTCACAATGAACGAATTTTTGAAAATCACTCGAACAAGGATATTGACCCAGAAAAAACTCACCTAAACTATGAATTAACCGACCGTGACCGCTCTATCCCATACGATAGACAGATTAAACAATACATCAACGATAATAAAATATCCAAACGTGCTCTACGTAAAGATGCCGTTTTGTGTAACGAATGGATTATTACATCTGACAAGGCATTTTTTGAGAATATGAGTCCGGATCAGATTAAGAATTTTTTTGAAACAGCAAAAAATTTCTTTGCTGAAAGATACGGTAATAGTAATATCGCTTATGCTATGGTACATCTTGACGAGAGTACGCCACATATGCACTTAGGACTTGTACCTATGCAAAATGGCAAGTTAAGCTCTAAGTCATTATTTGGCAGTCGTGACCAACTGAAAGAGATTCAAGAGGCATTTCCTAAATACCTGAATGAACATGGCTATAATTTGCAACGTGGTGAGTCTGATAGCAAGAAGAAACACCTCGAAACAGCAGAATTTAAAGAAAAGCAACGCTTACTAGATGATACTGATAAAAAGATAGTTGATAAAACCGAAAAACTAAAACAACTAGAAAAAGAGAAAGATGCTTTACTAGATGATATAGCTGTTTTGGAGGCTATTCAACCACTACAGATTGAAGAAATGGAAAAAGACAAATTAGTCAGACGTACATTTGACGGTAAACTAAAAATGGATAAAGCAACCTATGACAGACTCTTTCATACAGCCTCCAAAAATGTCCTAGATAATAATAGGCTAAGGCACGAAAACAGCAAACTTGAACAGCAATTACAGCAATCACTTTCTAAACAGAATAACTTAGCTAAAGAACTGATGAAGAGTGATCATATATTATCTGAAAATCGTACGCTAAAATCAGAAGTCGATAAACTAGAACACGCAAATAAAAAACTCAATGAAAGTATAAAACGATTAGGTGAGCAATTAAATGCCGTAAATAAAAAACTTGCGCTTTGGCGAAAAACAGCAAGAAATTACATGCATCCTAAAGAATTCAGTAGAATGTTACATGTCATAAATCAAATACGCCCACCAAGAATAGCCATTATGTCAGTCGCTCGAAGTGTTAAAAATATGATTGAAAAAAATATATTTTAAGCACTTTATGCCGTGAAAGTCTCTTGATAACAAGCTAGTCGACTTTAGACTAAAGTCAGTCGAGTCGTCAGGCTGAAAAGCTGACGACCGATTGCCAAAGGCAAAAAAAGACTAGGTTACTTGTTGTCAAGAGAACCATGGAATAAATGAACAAGGAGAAAAAGATGAACAATATTAACAAACCTTTAGTACACAAAATTAAACAACCCGGTACATTTTCCGGAAAAATATTACTGGGTTTCCTACAGTCAGTTTTTAAAGAAATCACTGGGAACTATATACCATCAGCCTATCCACTCAGCATTATTGAGCCTTATTTTACTTCAGATGAACAGGGAGAATCGTTTTGGTCAAATGCCCTGGCTATCAATGTTTTAGAAATTCGCCTCAAGGATAACTATAACATCCATCTAATACAAAAATCACCTTATATTCTTCTTGTTATTGAGGATATTGATAGCTTTAAAACTGGAGTTATTAAACTCTTTAATGACTTACTTGACCCTGAAAAAAAGTACCTGATTTATCGTGATTTTATCAAAACATATCGCAATATGACTCCGGTTGAAAAAATCGATTTTTTCAAAAAGAAGACCGTCGAGGGAATCGCAGCTAAAAAATAAGCTGTGGTAGACTATTTAGTGAGGAGGTAACGCTATGAGAAAAACACTGTTTGGTTGGATGCTTGCATTTTCTGCATTACGCTTTCTTGATCGCTCAGTACGTCAGTCAACTAAAGCGCTACGGCGATTTTTAAGATAAATTATATAAGTTAATAAAAATTATTATTGACATTCTCTCTTATTTATCCTAAACTATAACTAAGGATAGGATGTTTGTCGGGTGACTGGTAACAGTTTGCTCAAAGGTACTTGTTTCAAGTACAGGTGAGGTACTGCCTTCAGCTTTAGGCTGTAAAGAACCCGTGCCACCACTGGTCCTATTTGTTTCACTCTTGGATTATATTCAAGAGTTTTTTCTTGCCAAAAAAAAATCTCAAACACCTGAGACATCTTTCTTTATTTTATAAGCTCCGAAACCTTAATTTTTGGTACCTTTTTGGTACCGTCTTGGTTTAACAATACGGTATATATATAATATTTTACAGCTATATCCCTTTTAGAAACGTTGATTTAATAAGGATTTAAACACTATAGAGTATATCTTTGTAAAATACGGTCTCAAATAAGAATAAAAAGAACAGCTTCGACTGTTCTTTTTTCTTTCTTCAAATCAGGACTCAAGCACCACTGCTGTTCCACTGCAGGTAACCATCAGCATACCATTCTCAGCACCTAAGGTTTCATAGTCCATCTTAACCCCAATGATAGCATTTGCGCCACGTTCACTCGCACGCGCCATCATTTCTGCTAGAGCTTCTTCTCTCGCTTGGGTTAATTCGCCTTCATAACTACTAGCACGACCGCCAAAAATATTACGGAAACCAGCCGCCATATCTTTGAACATATTAACCCCAGCAACCACTTCGCCAAAGACAATTCCTTTGTATTCTAGGATTTTCTTTCCTTCGATCACCGTAGTTGAAATAATCATCTTTAGGTCCTCCTTGCTTCTTTTAGAACATTGTAAACCCTTTCATTGTCTTTGTCAAGAAATTCCTTATTGTTTTTATACTCTCATCAAAAAAGAGAAGACTTGGAGTCTTCTCTTTTTTCTTGGTTAAATCGCTTCTGTGACAAAACTACGGCTTTCTAGCACCTTGAGCATGGCATTAGCTGTATCTAGGGCTGTAAAGAGTGGCACACCGTGTTCAATGGCTGAACGACGGATTTGCTCACCATCTTCGTCAGCAGTTCGTTTGGTTCCAACAGTATTGATGATCGCTTGGATTTTCCCTTTGCGGACAAAGCTTGGGATATCCTGTTCATCGTCACCAATCTTACCAACAGGTTGGGCTTGAAGTCCATGACTGGCAAAGAAGGCTGCTGTCCCTTCTGTCGCAAGGATACCATAACCGATATTTTGGAAACGACGAGCCAAGTCCAAGGCTTCATCTTTGGCATCATCAGCAATGGTAAAGACAACATTTCCAAAGGTTGGCAAGTGCAGGTAAGAAGCTTCAAAAGCCTTATAGAGAGCTTTTTCAAGAGTAGTATCAGAACCCATGACTTCCCCTGTTGACTTCATTTCAGGACCGAGCAAGCTATCTACCTTTGCTAGTTTCGTAAAGGAGAAGACTGGTGCCTTGATATGGACGCGAGCACTTTCAGGATAAAGTCCATCTTGGTAGCCCAGTTCTTCAAGACTTTGACCAAGAATGAGCTTAGTAGCTACCTGAGCCATAGGAATATTGGTTACCTTAGAAAGGAATGGAACCGTACGGCTGGCACGTGGATTGACCTCAATAACATAGACTTTCTCATCCTTGATGACAAACTGAATGTTCATCATCCCAAGACAGTTAAGACCTATTGCTAGACGTTTGGTATAGTCTGCGATGGTTTCCTGCACCTTTTGCGACAAGGTTTGTGGTGGATAAACGGCCATTGAGTCACCTGAGTGGACACCGGCACGTTCGATATGCTCCATGATACCAGGGATGAGGACATTTTCCCCGTCTGAGATGGCATCAACTTCACACTCCTGACCAACGATGTAAGAGTCAACAAGGACTGGGTGGTCTGGACTGGCCTTAACAGCGGTACGCATGTAAGAACGAAGATCTTCTTCGTTTTCAACGATTTCCATAGCACGTCCACCCAAGACATAAGATGGACGAACGAGGACTGGGAAACCAATCTTGCGAGCAGCAAGCACAGCTTCTTCTTCATTAGTTGCTGTTTGTCCTGGTGGCTGTGGAATATCCAAGTCTTTAAGGGCTTGTTCAAAGAGGTCACGGTCTTCGGCACGGTCTAAGTCAGCGACTTGGGTACCAAGGATGGTCACACCTGCTTTTGCCAAAGGTTCCGCAAGGTTGATGGCTGTTTGACCACCAAACTGAACGATAACGCCTTTTGGTTGCTCCAAGTCGATAACATTCATAACATCTTCGAAAGTCAACGGTTCAAAGTAGAGCTTGTCAGATACCGAGAAGTCTGTTGAAACGGTCTCTGGGTTTGAATTCATGATGATGGCTTCATAACCAGCAGCCTGAATAGCCTTAACAGAGTGAACGGTTGCGTAGTCAAACTCAACCCCTTGACCGATACGGATTGGACCTGAACCTAGAACTAGGACGGATTCCTTATCAGACTTGATAGACTCATTTTCCCATCCATAGGTTGAATAGAAATACGGTGTTTCAGAGTCAAATTCTGCCGCACAGGTGTCGACCATCTTATAGACTGGAACAATCTTGTTTTCCAAACGTAGTTGGCGAACTTGGTCAGCTGTCGTTTTCCAGAGTTCCGCAATCTTACGGTCTGAAAATCCATTGAGTTTAGCTGTTTTCAAGACTTCTAGATCTTGTGGATGGGCACCTAATTCTTGCTCAATTTCAAAGATGTGCAAGAGTTTATCAAGATAAAAGATATCAATCTTAGTCAATTCAGCAATTTCTTCTGGAGTGTAACCACGGCGAATAGCCTCTGATACATAGAAGAGACGGTCATCTTGGGCTTTCACAACCTTTTCAATCAAGGCATCATCTGAAACATCTGCAAGCTCCGGCATTTCATTGTGGTGAACCCCAATTTCAAGTGAACGACATGCCTTGAGAAGTGACTCCTCAATGTTACGACCAATAGCCATGACTTCTCCAGTCGCCTTCATTTGGGTCCCAAGACGACGCTCACCTTTTTCAAACTTGTCAAATGGGAAACGTGGAATCTTAGCAACCACGTAGTCAAGGGCTGGTTCAAACATGGCAAAAGTTGAACCTGTAACTGGGTTGATAACCTCATCCAGGGTTAAACCAACTGCAATCTTGGCAGCCAATTTGGCAATCGGATAACCCGTCGCCTTAGAAGCAAGGGCTGACGAACGCGATACACGAGGGTTTACTTCGATAACATAGTACTTGAAGCTATGCGGATCAAGGGCCAGCTGAACGTTACACCCACCTTCAATCTTGAGTGCGCGGATAATGCTCAAGCTCGCGTCACGTAGCATTTGGTTTTCATAGTCTGACATGGTTTGTGCAGGAGCAAATACGATAGAATCCCCTGTATGAATCCCAACTGGGTCAAAGTTTTCCATGTTACAAACAACGAGGGCATTGTCAGCTGAATCGCGCATCACTTCGTACTCAATTTCCTTGAAACCTGCAATCGAACGTTCAATCAAACATTGGGTAACAGGTGACAATTTCAAACCATTTTCAGCGATTTCACGCAACTCTTCCTCGTTGGCACACATACCACCACCAGTACCACCAAGTGTAAAGGCTGGACGGACGATGACTGGGTAGCCAATTGTTGCTGCAAAGGCAACTGCTTCTTCTACTGTGTTGACAATTTCAGATTCTGGAATTGGTTGCTCAAGCTCTTCCATCAATTGTTTAAAGAGGTCACGGTCCTCTGCTTGGTCGATGGCAGACAATTTAGTACCCAGAAGTTCTACTCCAAGCTCATCTAGAATTCCATTTTTAGACAATTCCATGGCCATATTGAGCCCTGTTTGGCCTCCAAGAGTTGGAAGCAAGGCATCTGGACGTTCCTTGCGGAGAATACGTGTCACAAACTCGAGTGTGATCGGTTCGATGTAGACCTTGTCCGCAATCTCCTTGTCCGTCATGATGGTGGCAGGGTTTGAGTTCACCAAGACAACTTCATAACCTTCCTCTTTCAAAGACAAGCAGGCCTGGGTCCCCGCGTAGTCAAACTCAGCAGCCTGACCAATAATAATTGGACCAGAACCAATCACCATAATTTTTTGAATATCAGTACGTTTAGGCATTTATAAGATATTAAGGGCGTCAAGCGGACAAAGCTAAAATAGGAGTTATGACGAAGAACTGTCAGTTCTAGGAATAACTATCTTTTTAGCACCGTCCGTAGCCCGTATTCAGTTCAGCAAATACGGATTGCCCTTCTCCTTTCTATTCGGCAACTCTCTGGTTGCCATTAAATAAATTCTCCGACGATTTTTTAGAGAAACGATATTTTTCGATAAAAAATCTAGTGCAGGGAGTTTTTAGTTCGCCTGATAGCGACTAAAAGAAACGACCTGCCTTTCTATTCGTCGCCTCACAGAGCGACATTAAATAAGATACAAAGGACGAATAGAAAGCGACTGAATTTTAGGGAACCAAGGAAGGATTGACAATCCAAGTTGGTTTCTCTAAATTCCGAGCTTTCCGTCCGTGTTCAGTTACATAAATTCTCCGACGAGCTTTTACTCGTTCTTAGTTTGCTTGTTTAAAAGCTTCCATCATCTCGATAAATTCGTCAAAGAGGTAGCTAGCGTCGTGTGGGCCGGGAGCTGCATCTGGGTGGAATTGAACAGAGAAACCTGGTTGGTATCTGTGGCGAACTCCTTCAACTGACTTGTCATTGATTTCTTCGTGGGTAATGATCAAATGATCTGGCAAGTCCTCACGGCTAACTGCATAACCGTGGTTCTGGCTGGTGAAGTCTATACGGCCTGTAGCAATCTCACGTACCGCGTGGTTAAATCCGCGGTGACCAAACTTCATCTTGTAGGTCTTAGCCCCGTTTGCCATAGCAAAGAGTTGGTGTCCCATACAAATTCCGAAAATTGGAATTTTCCCTTGCACACCACGAATCATGTCCAGTGCTTCTGGAACGTCTTCTGGGTTACCTGGACCATTTGACAACATAACTCCATCAGGGTTTAGGTGGAGAATTTCTTCTGCCGTTGTTGAATACGGAACAACCGTAACGTTACAGTTACGCTTAGAAAGTTCACGTAAGATTGAGTGCTTGAGACCAAAGTCTACTAAGACCACACTCAAACCAACTCCAGGAGCTGGATAGGAAGTTTTAGTAGAAACCTGCTTGATATTATCTGTCGGCAAGACTGTTGCTTGGAGCTGGTCCGTCACATGGTCCATACTGTCCCCAACATGAGTCAAGGTTGCACGCATCGTACCATGCTTACGGATAATCTTGGTAAGTGCACGCGTATCAATCCCTGAAATGCCCGGAATTTTCTTAGCTTTCAAAAATTCATCCAAGGTCATTTGGTTGCGCCAGTTGCTAGCTCGACGCGCTTCTTCGAAAACGACAACTCCCTTACAAGTTGGAATGATGGATTCGTAATCATCACGATTAATTCCATAATTTCCTACCAAAGGATAGGTAAAGGTCAAGATTTGTCCATTATAAGACTGGTCTGTAATGGATTCTTGGTAGCCGGTCATCCCTGTATTAAATACGATTTCACCTGTTACATCAATATCTGCTCCGAAGGCCTTACCTTCAAAAACTGTGCCATCTTCTAATACTAGAAGTCTTTTTGTCATATTTTCACCTCTCGTGGACGCTCACTGGCGTCTTTTAACGTCTTGTGTTTTAGTTGGCGTTTCTACTCGCCAATACGGATTCTAAGATTGCCATTCGAACAAAGACACCGTTGGTCATTTGTTGGACAATGCGTGATTTTGGCGCTTCAACCAAGTGGTCAGCAATTTCCACATCTCGATTCACTGGAGCCGGATGCATAATGATTGCTGTTTCTTTTAAGCGATTATAGCGTTCTTGGATCAAACCGTGTTGAGCATGGTAGTCCTCTTTTGAAAAAACGGCTCCACTATCATGGCGTTCATGTTGAACGCGGAGTAACATCAAAACATCCACCTGATCAACAATCTCATCAATAGTTACAAACTGTCCATAGTCCGCAAACTCTTGACTTCTCCATTCCTCAGGCCCTGCAAAGAACAGTTCAGCTCCCAAGCGTTTCAAAATCTGCATGTTAGATTTGGCAACGCGTGAGTGGTCCAAGTCACCTGCAATAGCAACCTTGAGACCCTCAAAGTGGCCAAATTCCTCATAAATAGTCATCAAATCGAGCAAGCTCTGGCTAGGATGTTGTCCCGAACCATCCCCACCATTGATAATGGAGGTCGTAATCGATGGACTCGCAATCAACTCTCTGTAATAGTCGACCTCTGGGTGGCGAATCACACAGACATCCACTCCTAGAGCAGATAGGGTCAAGATGGTATCATACAATGTCTCACCCTTATTAACCGAACTAGTCTTCACATCAAAGTCCAGTCGCTCCAACCCTAGCTTAATCTCTGCCACTTCAAAGGACTTATGTGTCCGAGTAGAATCTTCAAAGAAGAGATTCGATACGATAGGTTTGTTCTCGTAGGGAAGTTGGGCTCCGTTTTTAAACTCAATCCCTCGTTTGATCAATTTCATCACTTGATCAACTGTGAGGTCTTCCATGGAAACCACATGGTTCAATGCTTGTTGATTTTCTGACATGGCTACTCCTTCAGCTTTCTAAGCTTCTTCAGTAATCAGAACTCTATCTTGGCCATCAAGTTCTGTCATCTCTACGATGATCTCTTCAGAACGACTGGTTGGGATATTTTTCCCAACGTAATCTGGACGGATAGGCAATTCTCTATGTCCACGGTCAACTAGCACCGCAAGACTCACGCGCGCAGGACGACCATGGCCGACAATGTTATCAATAGCGGCGCGGATGGTACGGCCTGTATAGAGTACATCATCCACCAAGATAACTTCACGGTCTGTCACATCAACAGAAATCAAAGAAGTATCTTCTCCGCTTTTAACATCATCACGGAAAGGTTTGGTGTCCAATTCCACAACAGGAACAGTGATGTTTTCCAACTGCTCCAAGCGTTCTTTGATACGATGAGCGATGAAAACACCACGCGTTTTTATCCCAGCTAGGATAATTTTATTCAAATCTTTATTGCGCTCGATAATCTCATAAGTAATTCGCGTGATCGCTCGTTTGACAGTCAATTCGTCTACAACTTCTTTTGTCTTCATGACAAACCTCCAAAAAGAAAAGTCTCCTTCTACAAGGAGACTTGAAATGTATAGCTAAGCGAGCCCTACTGTAAACAGTATAGACTTCACCCTTCTACTTTATCGCGCTCCTTGCCTGCCTCACGGGACAGGTTTAAAGGACTATTTAGTTATCATTTACTATAGCACAAAGCACCCTTAAAATCAAGCAAAAACTTTTTCAGAGTCCCCTTAAACATTACTAAAATCATACAGTTGGGGATAGTGGTCACATTCTGGATTTTTGGGATGGCAGATAGCTCGTCCAAAGTAAATCATGGCCTGGTGGGCTGCTAACCACTCTTCTGGTGGCAAGACATCCATAACACGTTTCTCTACTTCAAGTGGCGTAGCCGATTTTTTTACGATATCGTGATGCTTACAGATACGCTCCACATGAGTATCCACTGCAAAAGCAGGAATCCCAAACCCCACACTCATGACGACATTTGCTGTTTTACGACCAACACCCGCTAGACTTTCTAATTCCTCTCGTGTCTGAGGCACTTGACCGTCAAAATCGTCTAGTAGCTGTTGGGCACATTTTTTAAGGAATTTAGCCTTATTTCGATACAGTCCCAAGCGAGAAATGTGTGAAGCAATTTCACTCTCTGTCGCTACAGACATGGCTTGTGGCGTCGGAAAGGCAGCGAAGAGACCTGGCGTGGCCTTATTTACCGCTGCATCTGTCGTCTGAGCTGACAACATCACTGCAACCAGTAGTTCAAAATGATTGCGAAAATCAAGACTAGGCTTAGCATCTGGAAAGAGGGCAATTATTTCCTCAATGACATGACGGGCACGTTTCTTGGATAAAACCATCTACTCTTCTCCATCAAACAGTCCTTGTAAACCTGCAAAAGGACTGTTTTCTTCTTTCTTGACTGCTTGTTGAGCTTGGTATTCGTCTTCAGTCATGATTTGCCAGTCATTTCCTGACACAAAACCTTGGCCCGCCTCTTCTTCTGCCGTCAAGACTTTGATAGGGATATTGAGCAGAATATTATCTGCTACGCTCTCAGCAAGGTCGATTTCCCCATTTTCGATAGGCAAGACCAAGTCATCATCAAGAACTTCCTGGTCTAGTTGGTTGGTCGCTCCTTCCATGAAAACTTCTGTGACTGGATAAGATTCAGCCAACTCAACTGGCTCCATACTGCGGCTGGAAGCAAGAACAATGGTATATGACAACTGATAGTCTAAAAAATACAGACGGTCTTCGTACTGTACCTTCCCCACTGCAAGGATATCTTTGACATCTAAAATCTCTTGATTTCGTTTACGCAAGTCTGATGCCAGGTCTAAAGCTTGTTCAAAATGTAGGCCTTCAGGCTGCTTACGAATTTCTTGAATATTTAACTTCATATTTCCTCCATAAAGATTTACTCACTTGATTATACCATGAAAAGGCTATAAGTCAGCCTCCCAAACTTTGATATTAAAATCTCATTTTTTAACATATTTACTATGACAAACTTTCCTATTAGTGCTATACTATAGGCAAGAATACATCAGAGCAAGGAGGATGCTCACATGGAAGACAAAGCACTCATCACTGAAGCTTACCAACTACTTTCCGAGTTAAATAAAAGCTACCAAAGCTGCAAACAAGGAACAGCCGATGATCTTCGACTGCAAGAGCTGCTGAACACTACTCTTAAGAAACTAAAAAAAGCAGAAAAGCTGGACAACAGTATCTTAATCGACCTTGAGAAATTTTACCAACGCACCAGTCTTCTGATTGGACTAGGGAGCCTAAAACTAAACGACCCAGCTCGCACTGCTTGGCGAAACTATGACAAGTTCCACTACGAACATGTCAAACACGTACTGACTCTCTATGGACCTGTTTTCGGATTTTAGAGCTTGAAATTACTTGTTTTCTATTGACAAAATTTCCTGAAAGGTATAGGATAGAGGTACTAATACTCGGAGGTAAGGGAGACATGAACAACTAAATCTATCAAATAAAGAACTTTATTTAGTAGATCTTGTTTTTGTCTCTTTTTGCATGCTCTTTTTGTACTAGATTTTCTAGTATCTTGTCCTCATTGAAAATCAAAAAACTGGAAAGCTAATCATCTGCCCCTCTTGGGTTAGGAAGCTCCAAGCTAGTTTGACGACCTTTTCAACGAGGATAATAGAGTTTTGACAGTGACTTTGGGCTCTACTAGATAAAGTAGAGCTTTTTGTTATGCACTATGGACATTCTAGAAAGGGCAACAATATGATAAAAATCAACCATCTGACCATCACACAAAACAAAGATCTACGAGATTTTGTATCTGATTTAAGCATGACTATCCAAGACGGGGAAAAGGTTGCAATTATTGGTGAAGAAGGAAATGGCAAATCAACTTTGCTGCGAGCTTTAATGGGGGAAGCATTACCTGATTTTAGTATCAAGGGCGACATCCAGTCTGATCTTCAATCACTGGCCTACATTCCTCAAAAGTTACCTGAGGAGCTAAAAAATAGGACTCTACACGATTACTTCTTTTTGGATTCTGCTGATTTAGACTACAGCATTCTTTATCGTTTGGCGGAGGAATTGCACTTTGATAGCGACCGTTTTGCTAGCGACCAAGAAATTGGCAGTCTATCAGGGGGCGAAGCTTTGAAAATTCAGCTCATTCACGAGTTAGCCAAACCTTTTGAGATTCTATTTTTAGATGAACCTTCAAATGACCTAGACCTTGAGACGGTTGATTGGCTAAAAAGGCAGATTCGAAAGATTAGGCAAACTGTTATTTTCATTTCCCATGATGAAGACTTTCTTTCTCAAACGGCTGATACTATTGTCCACTTGCGACTGGTCAAGCACCGAAAAGAAGCGGAAACGCTAGTCGAGCATTTAGACTATGATCGCTACAGTGAGCAGAGAAAGGCTAATTTTGCCAGACAAAGTCAGCAAGCTGCTAACGACCAGAGAGCCTATGACAAAACCATGGAAAAGCATCGTCGCGTCAAGCAAAATGTAGAAACTGCACTTCGAGCTACCAAAGACAGTACTGCCGGTCGCCTATTGGCTAAAAAGATGAAAACTGTTCTCTCTCAAGAAAAACGCTTTGAAAAGGAAGCTCAGTCCATGACCCAAATGCCACTTGAAGAGGAACAAATCCAACTTTTCTTTTCAGACATCCAACCATTACCGGCTTCTAAAGTCTTAATCCAACTGGAAAAAGAAAATTTATCCATTGGCAAGCGCATTTTAGCTCAGGAGTTACAACTAACGGTCCGTGGCAAAGATAAAATCGGTATCATCGGGCCAAATGGTGCTGGAAAATCAACTCTGTTAGCCAAATTGCAACAACTACTCAGCGCCAAAAGAGAGATTTCGCTTGGTTTTATGCCACAAGATTACCATAAAAAGCTGCAATTGGATTTATCACCAGTAGCCTATCTCAGCCAAACTGGACAAAAAGAGGAACTACAGAAAATCCAATCTCACCTAGCCAGTCTCAATTTCAACTATCCAGAGATGCACCACCAAATCCGCTCCCTATCTGGCGGGCAACAAGGTAAACTCCTACTTTTGGATTTAGTGTTGCGCAAACCAAACTTTCTCCTTCTGGATGAGCCCACACGAAACTTTTCTCCCACTTCTCAACCCGAAATCAGAAAACTCTTTGCCTCCTATCCCGGCGGTCTGATCACTGTTTCGCATGACAGACGCTTCTTAAAAGAGGTCTGTACGAGTATCTATCGTTTGACAGATCGTGGTTTGGAAGTTGTTGATTTACAAGATTTATAAATGTTGAACATAGCAAAAATCCAGAGAAACTTCTCTGGATTTTGTTTACATCTGTTTCAAACGCTCAATTCGTTCTGAGATAGGTGGGTGGGTGTAAAATAGTTTTTGGAGTCCGCCACCTTTCTTGGGATCATTGATATAAAGTGCGCTGCTAGCATCATCGACATGGTGATGCATTGGCTCGCTATTGTCCAACTTGCGCAAGGCATTGATCATCCCTTGAGGATTGCGAGTCAGCTCCACACTGGATGCATCCGCCAGAAATTCCCTCTGACGGGAAATAGCTAGTTGCACCAAGGTTGCTGCGAGAGGTGCTAGAACGATAGCTAGGAGAGAGATAACAAGCATGATAATCTCTAGACCATTTCCATCACGATCATTATCGCTCCGTCTGCGGCCTGCGCCACCCCACCACATCATCCGACCAGCCATGCTAGATAGCAGTGTAATAGCACTAGCAAGGGCAACTGCAATGGTCGAAATGCGGATATCGTAGTTTCGGATATGACTGACTTCATGACCCATAACAGCTTCTAGCTCATCACGATTCATGATGGCTAGAAGACCCGAAGTGGCTGCAACTGCGGCATTCTGCGGATTCGAACCTGTTGCAAAGGCATTTAAAGAAGAATCCTCAATGATGAAAACACGTGGCATGGGAATCTGAGCGACCATGGCCATATCTTCCACTACATGGTAGAGGTCTGGTGCTGTTTGCTCATCAACCTCACGCGCCCCATTCATAGACATGACAATCTCTGTCGATTGAAAGATCATGGTCAGAGCGTAGATAAGACCAATAATCAAGGCAATAATCATGCCACCAAGACCTGAACGCATGAAGAGATAACCAACCGCATAACCAACCAAGGTCAAGAGTAGGAAGAAAACCAGCAATAAAATCCAAGTTTTTCGTTTATTGCTCGCAATTTGATCAAACAACATCTTAGTCACCTAAACCGCTAAAGTCAACTTTAGGAACTGCCTTTTCCTCTTCAGGTGTTTGAAGGAAGTCTGCAGCTTTAAAGCCAAATAGTCCTGCGATGATGTTACTTGGGAAGCTTTCAAGTTTTACATTGTAGTTGCTGACAACACTGTTGTAGAGTTGACGTGAGTATGAAATTTTATTTTCTGTATTGGTCAACTCTTCTTGCAATTTGATAAAGTTAGCACTAGCTTTCAAGTCTGGGTAATTCTCTGCTACTGCAAAGATACCAGAAATCTGGCGGGTAAGGGCATCACTGGCCTTCATAGCTTCTGCTGGCGAAGTTGCTGTGGCTACTTGCCTACGAAGTTCTGTTACTTTTTCCAAGGTAGAACCTTCATATTTGGCATAGCCTTTGACTGTTTCAATCAAGTTTGGGAGGAGATCATTACGACGCTTCAACTGAACATCAATCTGGCTCCAAGCCTCCTTGGTCTGCATACGATTTTTAACCAAACCGTTATAGCTAACAATCACAAAAATAACAATCAGAGCCAAAACTCCAAGAATAATCCAAGTCATAATCTTATTCCTTTCTGCTTTTAGATTACTACCAGTATATCAAAATTTTAACGAATATGGTAAAATAAGATGATACTAGAGAAGGAAACTACTATGAAACCAGAAACATTTTACAGCCTACTAGCTGAGCAAAATCTTCCACTTTCTGACCAGCAAAAGAACCAATTTGAACGGTATTTTGAACTCTTGGTCGAGTGGAATGAAAAGATTAACCTGACCGCTATTACAGATAAAGAGGAAGTTTATCTCAAACATTTTTATGATTCGATTGCACCTATTCTGCAAGGCTTGATTTCAAATGAAACTATCAAACTTCTTGATATCGGGGCTGGGGCAGGATTTCCTAGTCTACCTATGAAAATCCTCTATCCTCAACTAGATGTGACCATCATTGATTCGCTCAATAAGCGCATCAACTTCCTTCAGCTTTTGGCTCAGGAGTTAGATTTAGATGGTGTCCACTTCTACCATGGGCGGGCAGAAGACTTTGCCCAAGACAAGAACTTCCGTGCCCAGTTTGATGTGGTGACGGCTCGTGCGGTTGCCCGTATGCAGGTTTTGTCTGAGCTGACCATTCCCTATCTTAAAGTCGGAGGAAAACTATTGGCACTCAAGGCCAGCAATGCTCCTGAGGAATTGCTAGAAGCCAAGAACGCTCTCAACCTCCTCTTCAGTAAGGTCGAAGACAATCTCAGCTACGCTCTACCAAATGGAGATCCGCGCTACATCACTGTGGTTGAAAAGAAAAAGGAAACCCCAAACAAATATCCACGTAAGGCTGGCATGCCCAACAAACGCCCACTTTAAACAATGGTGCACCCTTGTTTAAAATTCAGAAAACCATTTACAAAATCATACCTCGCTCTCGCATTTCCGTGCTCGGGAAAAATTCGTTTACAAAACGGACCTCGCTCTCGCATTTCTAGGCTCGGGAAAAATTCGTTTACAAAACGAATTTTTTCTGCTATACTATCCTAAGCAAAGGTTTTTAATGTCATCCTGTGAGGTGACGAAGGCGCAGATTTATATAAATTTTTAAAAGATAGCTATTTTTTAAAAAGTCTTACTCTGAGGGCCTATTGCTGCAAAATAATGGGCTCTTTTTTGGTGCCCAAAAGTGAGGTTTTTATGAAACAGGAATCAACTGTTGACTTGTTACTAGACGTTGATCAACGTCCTTCTGCTGGTAAAGGCATTCTTCTAAGCTTCCAGCACGTATTTGCCATGTTTGGTGCAACCATTCTCGTTCCCTTAATTTTGGGAATGCCCGTATCGGTTGCTCTCTTCGCTTCCGGTATTGGAACACTTATCTACATGATTTCTACTGGCTTTAAGGTTCCAGTTTATCTAGGTTCTTCATTCGCCTTTATCACGGCGATGTCTCTAGCCATGAAAGAAATGGGGGGCGATGTCTCTGCCGCTCAAACTGGGGTTATCCTGACTGGTTTAGTCTATGTTCTTGTAGCGACAAGTGTTCGTTTTGCAGGTACAAAATGGATTGACAAACTCTTGCCACCAATCATTATCGGACCTATGATTATCGTTATCGGTCTTGGTCTTGCTGGTTCTGCTGTAACGAATGCTGGACTTGTAGCAGACGGAAACTGGAAAAACGCTCTTGTAGCTGTCGTGACGTTCTTGATTGCTGCCTTCATCAATACAAAAGGAAAAGGTTTCCTTCGTATCATTCCTTTCCTCTTTGCCATCATCGGTGGGTACATCTTCGCTATGATGCTTGGTTTGGTTGACTTTACCCCAGTCCTTCAAGCCAACTGGTTTGAAATTCCTGGTTTCTACTTGCCATTTAGTACAGGTGGAGCCTTTAAAGAGTACAACTTGTACTTCGGTCCTGAAACAATCGCCATCTTGCCGATCGCTATTGTAACCATTTCAGAACACATCGGAGACCACACGGTTTTGAGCCAAATCTGTGGCCGTCAATTCCTGAAAGAACCAGGACTTCACCGTACGCTTCTCGGTGACGGTATCGCGACATCTGTATCAGCCTTCCTAGGTGGACCAGCTAATACGACTTACGGTGAAAATACAGGGGTTATCGGGATGACTCGTATCGCTTCTGTCTCCGTTATCCGTAACGCAGCCTTTATCGCCATTGCTCTTAGCTTCCTAGGTAAGTTCACTGCCTTGATTTCAACCATTCCAAATGCTGTGCTTGGTGGCATGTCCATCCTTCTCTACGGAGTTATCGCCAGCAACGGTCTGAAAGTTTTGATTAAAGAACGCGTTGACTTCAGTCAAATGCGTAACCTCATCATTGCTAGTGCCATGTTGGTACTTGGACTCGGTGGAGCCATCCTCAAACTTGGCCCAGTTACACTTTCGGGTACTGCTCTATCAGCCATGACAGGAATCATCTTGAACTTGATTTTGCCACACGAAAATAAAGACTAATCATCTATACACACAAAATCCACTCGATTGAGTGGATTTTTTAATTACTTACTCTTTATTTCCAACAGTAAATCTTTCAATGAAATAATGGTCACGGCTAGTAAAATCATAGCCATACCGACAAAATCAATCGCATAAAACTGTTCCTTCATAATCAGAAAGGCAAAGAAAACGGCTGAAATTGGCTCTAAGGAAGCCAATAAACTAGACTTAACAGGGCCTATCAGACTAGCTCCCCTTAGGAAAGCTGTATATGCAAAGACCGTTCCGATGATGATAATCCCAGTAAATGCAAAGAGAAAATCTAGACTAGTCGGTATGCTAGCCTGCAAGACTCCTGTGAAAGGAATAGCCACTACACCAGAAATAACCATCCCGACACCAATCACCGAAATACTGCCCCACTTCTTAATCAAAGCGATGGGAAGGATAATATAGAGGGCATAGGTTAGGGCAGAAAAGAGGCCCCAGAAAAGTCCAGCAGGTGTGACAGACAACTGGTCGACTTTCCCGTGCGTCGCGATCAGAAAAGTTCCTCCTATAGCCAATCCAATCGAAATAATCTCAGCCATAGTAGGCGCCACCTTGTCCTTGATACAAGTATAAACCAAGATCCCAACGGGGCATACATACTGGAGAACTGTCGCTGTTCCAGCATTGGTTTCCTGAATGGCAGAAAGATAGGAAAACTGGTTTAAGAAAAGCCCGAAAACTGCAAATAGTAACAGAGATAGTAGACTTTTTCTGTCTTTTAAAAAAGCATAGAGTTTATCCTTTGCAGTCGTATAGGATAAGACTACCAGTGCCAAACCTGCAATGATAAGTCGCAAATTGGTCAAGATTAGAGCGGAAATCCCGTGTGCCATTAGGTATTGGCCACTGGTTCCAGACAAGCCCCAAGCAATCCCTGCCACTACTGTATACAGAGTTCCTTTTACGATTTTTGACATGCTTCCCCCTACTCCCCTTGACGAATCATTTCCATGACTTGGTTTCGGTCAACTATCCACTGGGCACGCTCATCCTTTTCATACGTTCTATTGGATAAAAAGATAGCAGCTTCTTGTTTCTCTCGATTCCACATGATAAAGGTACCAGTATAACCCGTATGGTCGAGCCAAGCCCCTTCCAGATTCCAGGCTAGAGACCGCTCCTTATCATCTAAGGGAGAAAAATTTCGACTCAATTCTGCAGCAAAATCATCTTTCAAGTAATGTTCCAGAAAGATCTGCAAATCCTTAACAGTCGAAAATAAACCAGCACTTCCTGCGTGTTTCCCTAATAGACGGGCTTTGGGATCGTGAATGATTCCGGCCTCCACTCCTCTCACTGTTGGTACAGCTTGCTCAACTGGGCCGAACTTGGTCTCTTTCATTCCCCATGGTTCCAAAACTTGTTCTTCTATAATCTGATCCAAGTCTTGGTTAAAGATTTTTTCCAAAAGAAATCCTAAGAGTAAAAAGTGAACGTCCGAGTATAAGAAAGCAGGCTGACTTCGTCTATTGAGGTGAAACATGGCTTCTTTTAATTCAGGGGCAGTCAAGAGGTCCCGATTTGGAATAAAGGGGTCCAAGTCTGTGGCATGGGTCAGAAGCTGCCGTATAGTGATATCAGGATAATCACACTCCGGTAAACAATCCGTCACCGGTCGATTAATATCTAATTTGCGCTGCTGCCACAAGAAGGTGAAAACCGTCCCCACTCCCACGACCTTACTCACACTAGCCAGATCATAAACCAAACCGCTTTCTGTCTTCAAGTCTCGTTCTGGATCACTCAATCCCAGATAAGACTCTTTCCATTCACCATCCTTATAATATGCAAAAGAGGCCCCGGGATAAATCCCTGCCTCAATTTGATTTTCTATTTTTCTTAGAATTTTTTCCCACTTCATGCTTCTTCAAACCACAATTCAATGTTATTGGTATCTTTACCAAGGAAGAATTTTTCAGACTTAGGGACAAAGTAGCCTGTCTTTTCAAATTTCTGACGAAGACTGGTTAGATCAAAATTCTTGACTAAAAATTTTAACATCGTCAGGTCCCAAGTGACATTGTTTTCAACAGCCAAATCTGGTCCTTGCCCTTTAGTAAAGGTAATTGCTGGCGCTACTCCTTCGGGATCAAGTAAACTCTCTGTCCCTTCAGGCAAACGCAACTCCATAGAAACCTCAAATTGGCTCAAGTATTTTATACTTGTATTTGAATAAAATTCAGGAGCGGTTTCCAGTGGTACCAGATCTCTTATATCATTTTCTGCATGAACAAGGATCACATCCTCTTCAGGAGAAACAATCTCAAAAGCATACCCACGTTTTCCTTTAAATAGACGAGGAAGAGACTTCATTTGAGAAAGAAGGGCCTCGATTTCAGAAGGATTTTCAACCTTTATCAAGAGTCTAGCTAGCTTCTTAAGTCCTTCAACTCTGCGTGTTCGCATGCTTGGAGACTCTTCTAAAATCAATCTCTCCGTAGCTGTCTGATCACCTAGAGAAATAAAGGCAGACTCTTCCAGCAAAGGTTTCATCCCCAGGGTTTCAATGTAAAATTTTTCATTTAATTTTCGATTATTAACTTTCAAAGTCGGAACGATCCGAACAATCTCATTCACATTCATATATTCCTCCAACTCTTTTATTTTAAAGGATTTTCGAATATTTTACAAGCCATATCTATTTTATTTAGAAATTTTATAACAAAAAAACTGGGATTCCCCAGTTTCATTTCTTATAGGTAAAGTAGTTTAAATAGTGCTACTGCTGCAATACCCGCTGCAATTGGAGCTACAACTGGAACCCATGCATACCACCATTTTGAATCACCCTTGTGTTGACCAAGAACTGATTTTGGAAGGAGTTCGTGAAGAAGACGTGGTCCAAAGTCACGAGCTGGGTTCAAACCAGGTCCAGTAGGTCCACCGAGTGAAGTTACCAAGGCCATTACTAGGAAACCAAGTGCCAAGTGCGCAACTGAGATCCCAGCAGCTGTATGTGGAGCTACTTGAGCTTTCACTGCCAATTCACTTAAATCAACAGTTTGTCCAGCTTGAGTAGCCATTTGTTTCATGTATTGAAGAACCTCAGCACCAAAGAAGTTTTTAGTCAAACCAAGTGCTGCAAAGAAAAGAACAAATGAACCTACAAACTCATTGAGGAAACCGTTAACAGTAGCTGCAAAACGTGATTCTTTTGTACCGTGGTCGATGCTTGAAATTGTTGAGAAGGTACCCAAGATATTGTTAGGATTCTCTGTCTTCAAGTAGTAAGGACGGTGAGTCGCTACAACCAAAGCTTGACCAAAGATTGCTCCCAAAACTTGTGCTAGGATGTAATATGGTACTTGCTCCCAAGAGAAAAGGCCACTAACAGCAAGTCCAAGAGTGAAAGCTGGGTTGATGTGGTTACCAGATACATTACCAAACATCAAAGCTGGGATCATTACCCCCATACCATAACCAACCGCGATAACGAGCCAGCCACTTTGGTGACCTTTCGTACCTTTAAGTTCAACGTTAGCAACTGCACCATTACCAAGAATGATCAAAATAGCAGTTCCCAAGAATTCTGTGGCATATTTAATAGCCCATGTAAAATCCATTTGATAGATTCTCCTTAAATTTTTTTAGACAATCCCTATTCTATCAATTTTTAGGCCTTTTAGCAATATCTTTTCTAAAAGAATCTATGGAAAACGCTTTATTTAACTTATCTTTAAAAAAAGGATAAAAGAAGTCAAACTCCTTTCATCCTATTCATTACTCTTGACGTTGACCAAAGTCTGCAATCATCTGCTCCATCTCTTGGCGACTTGGAGTGGTCAACATATAAAGGTAGTCCCCTTGTAGCTCTGCAAAGGCTGCTGGCATGATTTTTTTGACCTTGAATTGCTGGCTGTATTTGGTAAGAAGGTCCTCTTCTGAATAAACATAGTCGGCATTGGCACGACGTGAAGTAGCTAAACAGTATTGAGGTTCAAACTCTGATGCGGGGAACTCTTCACCTGCGACAATAGCTGCATAACCTCGGTAGAGATCCAATGAATGAGCGAAGTTATAAACATCAATGGTAAAGCCACCTGCAGGACGGTTATTGTACTCAATGGCAATGTAGTCGTCCCCGTCACGGAAGAACTCGATATGGAAAAAGCGTTCTTTCATACCAAATTCCTTGACAATGGCCTCGCCATACTTGCGCAGTTTTGGATCCATATCCTTGAGTACATAGTAGGAATTGTCCATCTTATAAATCATGAGATCAAGTGGTGTATGGGCATAATCAAAAGTCGTTGAAAAGACGATGTTGCCATCCTTGTCCACAAGCCCGTCAAAGGTACAGATTTCGCTAGAAGTGACAAATTTTTCAAAGAAATAAACGGTTGAATGATCCCATTCAGCCTTAAAGTGATTTACATCTTCTTCTGTCTCAAGCTTAAAGGTTGCGGCTGCTCCCACTCCATTATCAGGTTTGGCAATCATTGGTAGACCGATTTCTTTCACTGCTTTATCCACATCTGCTTCCGTCTGGATAACAGCGCCTGGTACCACAGGGACGCCTGCTTTTTTGAAAAGTTTCTTCATCTCAGACTTAAACTTGGTCTTTCTGAGATCCTCTGGTTTGGCACCAAAGACATTGAATTGTTCTCTGAGTGTTGCGTCCAGCTCGAGCCAGTATTCATTGTGAGATTCGATGCGGTCGATTGGGCCATGCTTGTAGAACAGAAAAGCTACTGCACGTTTGACTTCGTCTATGTTCTCAAGATTGTCCACACGGAAATACTCAGTCAGACTATTGCGCAAAGGTTCATCAAGTTGTTCGTAGGGCTCCTGACCAATTCCCAAAACGGTGATGCCTTTATTGGCTAGCTCGATTGTAAACTGTTGGAAGTTTTGCGGATAGTAGGGAGAAATAACAAGGTAATTCATAGGCAACTCCTTTTATAGATACAGGTGTCCAAGAAAATAGGGCATTTGTTTGCGCCACCATTCCCAGTCGTGGGCGACATCGTGTCCCCATTCAGCAAACCAGGCTGGAATTTGTTTCTGGTCAAAGGCTTCTTTGAGCTTGTAGAAAGATGGTAGACCGTCTTGTTCCCAGGCACCAAGGCCCGTACAGACGACAATCTCCGCCTGACGGTAACGATCGATAAACCAGCCGTCATTCTGATTCCAAATATAATCAACTGGCGAGTTTTGGTAAATGGCATCGTCATTGTAGTAATCGCCAACGAAGAAACGTGCGTCGTAAACACCACTGAGGGCAATCACCTTGGTAAAGACATCTGGATGCTGGAGAAAGAAATTGAGTGCATGGTAGGCCCCCATTGAGCAACCTGTCGTCATCATGCCATCAAACCAACCTGTCTTGTGCTTGATAAAAGGAATGGCCTCCTCAATCACATAGCGTTCGTAGGCACGATGCATCTCCGCCTGGTCATGACCATTTTTCCAAGTGGCCAACCAGCTCTCACTATCCACACTGGATAGCGTAAAGAACTGGACGCGCCCTTCCTCGATAAAGGAAGCACAGGCATCTATCATGCCAAAATCATAGTATTCGTTGTGACTGCCACCAGATGAAGCAAAAACAACAACTGGAATCCCAGCATGCCCATAACGGTTGAGGTACATTTCACGGTTGAGATTGCCACTCCAGTGGCTGAGGTTTTCAATATGCATTAGCTTTCTCCTTTCCTAACTTACCATTTCTCTGCAAAAAATCGGAGACAGTCTGGCAAATTTTCCGACCAAGGTATTTCACTATGGATAGCACCAGACTGAACTTTCAAGACAAGATTATCCAAGTGTACTCCACCTGCAATCAAATCACGGTAATAACGAAGCGATGAGTCGATATAGGCTTGCTTGATATTGCCAGCCATTAGGGTCTTGTCCGTATCATCTGCTTCTTCCGTTCCAACATAGATAAAAATGCGCTGTTCAGGCGACAATTTCTTCCGCTCGATATAGCGGTTAAAGGCTTCTTGGTGAAGCCAGTTAGCAGATGAGAAGACACCTAGACAACCAATTCGATCTTGGTACTCTAGTCCGATAAACTGGGTAATATTGCCTCCTAGTGACGAACCAATCATAGCCGTGTGCTGGCGATCAGCTTTGGTACGATAGGTTTCATCGATAAAAGGCTTGACCACCTCCATGACAAACTCGGCATACTCCACACCCTTACCGCCAAACTGCTGGCCTGGGATAGGAGATTCTTGAAACTTCCAAGCCGCATACTCATTCATCCGTCCCATACCATCATTGTCGATGGCAACGACAATCATACGACTGATATCAGGATTCCGCTTAATGGCTGGAATAATCTTCCAAGAGTGTCCGATATAAGACTCCTTGCTGTAAAAGACATTTTGCCCATCATGGAAGTAAACTACAGGATAAAAACGGTCTGTGTCCTTCTCGTAGTCCTTAGGCAGGAGCACACGCACACGACGCTCCTTTCCTGTATAAGGAACCTTAAGTTTGTGTTCTTTCATTTTTAAGTAAAAGTAGGAATGATTCATTGTCAGAAAACTCTCTATATTCAAAATTTTATCTCATTATACCATAAAAATAGAAAAAAAGTCAGTAATTGTCCATTTTAAGGATAAATAACTAACTTTTTCATTTATTTTTCTGAATTCTTCTGGGTTTTCTGATTAGAGGAGATTGTCAATCAAGTTATCGACTTCATCTTTTTTAGCTTGAGGTGTAATCTCAGTGATCATGATACCTGCCACTGCTCGCTCAACCAAGCCTTCAACATCCATGCGTTTTTCATACTGCTCAGCATTCTCTATCTTAGGATTAGTCTTAGGACGATCAGGCGCAAAAATAGTACAGCAGTCCTCAAAAGGCTGAATTGAAATTTCAAAGGTATCGATTTCCTGCGCGATGTCAATGATTTCCAACTTGTCCATCGTAACCACGGGACGAATGATAGGAGTGCTGGTCACAGCGTTAATAGTTTGCATGCTTTCCAAGGTCTGGCTGGCTACTTGACCAAGACTTTCCCCATTAATGATAACTAAACCATTTCGTACCTCACGGATACGGTCGGTAATGCGCATCATAAAACGACGGGTCAAGGTCATGAGGTAGGCTTCTGGCGCTTTAGCCTTGATTTCCTCTTGAATCTCAGTGAAAGGTACTTCGATAAACTGGATATTTCCACCAAACTTGGTTAATTTACGGGTCAAATCGTGGGCTTTCTTGAGGGCGCCAGGACTTGTGTATGGCGGACTGGCAAAGTGAACTGCCTCGATATCTACCCCACGTTTAAGAGCTAGATAACCTGCTACAGGTGAGTCAATCCCTCCTGACAACATGAGCATACCTTTACCAGAACTTCCCACAGGTAATCCTCCTGCTCCACGAAAGGTTTCATAGGAAAGATAGGCAGCCTCTTCACGAATCTCAACCTGAAGATTAATATCTGGATTTTTCATCTGAGCTTGTACGTTTGGAATGGTCTCGAAAACAGCTCCACCAAGAGTTTGATTCAGTTCACGACTGTCGAGTTCAAAGTTGTGGTCGCTACGCTTGCTAGCGATTTTAAAGGTCATCCCTTCCTTATAGATTTCCTTCATAATCTCTTGGACAGCAGACTTCAGAACTTCCACTGACTTTTCAATCTTATACACAGGAGAAAAATTTTGAATTCCAAAGACTTGTTTGAGTGATTCTGCTACTGCTGTATAATCAGCTCCATTGAGGTAAGCGTGGGCACGGTCGCGATCTGCGGTTACCTTAACTTGAGGATAGATAGACAAAACGTCTGAAATATTATTGCGAAGTTTATTGATGAAACGCATACGATTTTTGTGCTTGGTTGACAATTCTCCATAGCGAATCATAATTTCTGAATACTGCATAAATGCTCCTATCTTACTTTTCTAGTTTGATTGTAAATTAATTTTAGCTTGGTCAAAAACTGCTCGACTTGACTCATATCATTTTCCAGGTCTAGGCTTAGGCGAACAGCTGACTGGGCCTTATCCTTGTCCACTCCCATGGCAATCAAGGTCCCTGCGGGTTTTCCTGCCTTGGACGAACAAGCAGAGGTTGTGGAAATGAAAATATCATAATCTTCAAAGGCATGAACGATGACTTCTCCACGAACCCCCTTAATCCCAAAAGTCAGGATATGAGGGGCAAAGTCTTCCTCATCCGAAAAGACGAAAATGTCTGGATAGTCCAGAAGGGCTTGGCGAATGACTGCCTTCATCTGTCCTGTCTTGCTAGTAAAGAGATCTAACTTTTCCATAACCAAACGAAGAGCTTTGGCTGTCGCTGCAATCCCTGCTACATTTTCAGTTGTCGAACGATAGTCTCGCTCCTGACCACCACCAGTTAAAAAAGGCGTAATCTTCTTACCAGACTTGATATAGACAAAGCCAACTCCTCGCACACCATGAAACTTATGACTCGAAAAGGTTGCAAAATCCACCCGATCCGTCAGGTATTTTTCAGTCGGAATCTTAGCAAGTGCCTGAACTGCATCAACGTGGAAGGAAATAGTCGGCTTATCTGCTAACAGTTTCGAAATAGCCTCAATGGGCTGGATAGAACCGATTTCGTTGTTAACTGCCATAATGGAGACGAGAGTCGTATCAGGACGTATCAAATCTGCTAACGCTTCAACATCCACAAATCCTTTCTCATCAACTGGAGCAAAATCCACCTCAAAACCTTGACTTTTCAGCCATAGAGCTGACTCCTTGACTGCTGGATGCTCAATAGCTGATACGATGATGTGCTTGCCAAACTGGGCTTTTTCAAAGGCCACACCCTTTATGACCCAGTTATCTCCTTCTGTTCCACCAGAGGTAAAGAAGATTTCATCACTCTTCTTCCCAATCAAATCTGCAATTTGCTGCCGGGAAGCATCTAAAATTCGTGTTGCCTGGTCTCCCAAACGATGGAGGCTAGATGGATTTCCTACAATTTTTGAAGCAACCTGCATATAGGTCTCAAGTGCTTCAGGATAAGGCTTGGTCGTTGCCGAATTATCAAAGTAGATCATGTTTTCTCACGCTTTCTAAAATCACTCCTTCTATTGTATCACGAAAAGAGACCTGCGACAAGAAAGGGAGTTTTCTCTTTTTTTAAGATTTTTTTAAAGAAATGAGGTATAATAAATCATAATTAAAGGAGAGTATCATGTCTAACTATCGTAGAACTTCAAAACCAAAAACAGAACACATCAAAAAGGGATTCACTGTCTTTCAAAAAACGATTGCTACCATCGGTAGTATCCTTGGCCTAATCACCGCTACTATCACCATCATGAACGCGATGGATAATAACAAGAACAACAAAAAAGAACCGACGACAACCCAAACAACTGTTGTCAAGGAAATTCAAAAAGAATCCCCTCAGGAAAATACTACTCCTAACAGGGACAACACTTCTACTAAAGAAAATACCCCACAAGAAGAAACTTCTCAATCCAATAAAAAAGAGGAGAAAAAGGAAGAACAGAAAACAACAACTCAGGATTCTTCTACACCTGCTACAAATAAAGAAACAAGCGATAACGGAACACAGTCAAATACGACGAGTTCTGAAACTAAAACGAACCAGTAATCAAAAAAATAACTTCTTTCCAAATTTGGAAAGAAGTTATTTTTTTATTGTTGCAATACTTTTCGTGGTTTGGTTCCCTCAGCTGGACCGATGACACCTGCCATTTCGAGTTCTTCCATCAGACGGGTCGCACGATTAAATCCAACTGACAAACGACGCTGAATCATCGAAGCGCTAGCTTTCTGGGTTTCGATAACCAAAGCCTTGGCTTCTTCAAAAAGCGGATCGCCGCCAGCTTCTCCGTCAGAGAGATCTCCTTCATTTTCAGGGACATCTCCTGGGTCAAAGCTGTCATCGTAGTCCGCATCTGCCTGAGCCTTGATGAAGTTTACGATACGTTCAACATCATCATCCGAGATAAAGGAACCTTGCAGACGGACTGGATGATTTTCATCAATTGGTTTAAAGAGCATATCTCCTCGACCAAGCAGTTTTTCTGCTCCATTCTCATCCAAGATGGTTCGTGAATCTGTACCTGATGAAACTGCAAAAGCCACACGAGATGGGACATTGGCCTTGATAAGACCAGAGATAACATCAACCGATGGACGTTGCGTTGCGAGAATCATGTGAATCCCTGCAGCACGTGCCTTCTGTCCGAGACGAATGATAGCATCTTCCACTTCCTTGCTAGCCACCATCATGAGGTCTGCCAACTCATCTACAATGACAACAATCAAAGACAGCGGTACTTGTTTGTACTCAGATTGGCTATTAAATTCCTCGACCTTGGCATTGTAGCCAGCGATATTTCGCACACCAACCTTAGCAAAGAGTTCGTAACGGTTTTCCATCTCATCCACAACCTTTTGCAGAGCCTTGCTGGCCTTGCGTGGATTGGTCACAACTGGAATCAAGAGGTGAGGAATGTCATTGTAAACGGATAACTCAACCATCTTAGGATCGACCATCATAAACTTGACCTGGTCTGGTCTTGCTTTCATGAGAATGCTAGCAATAATACCGTTAACTGCGACTGACTTCCCTGATCCCGTTGAACCTGCAACCAGTAGGTGGGGCATCTTGGAAAGGTCAAAGGTTCGAGCCGTTCCATTGACAGCCTTACCTAGAGGAATTTCGAGGAGATTTTCTGGTTTAGTCTGAGACTGTTCCCAGAGTTCACGGAAGGAAACGGTCGCAATCTCAGAGTTGGGTACTTCAATTCCGACTAAGGATTTACCAGGGATCGGAGCCTCAATTCGAACATCCTTGGCTGCTAGAGCTAGCGCTAAGTCGTCTGCCAGATTGGAAATGCGGTTAACCCGTACACCGACTGCTGGTTTGACTTCATACTTGGTAACTGATGATCCAATTTCAGCCCGTTCTACCGTCACCTTGATACCAAAGCTAGCAAAGGTTTCTTCTAGGATTTTGATATTTTCTCGAACAATCTTCTTTTCCTTGGATTGGTCTTTGGGTTTATCTGGCGCAAAGAGTTGCAAGCTTGGTAGCTTGTATTCGAGGGCTTCCTTGGCAGAAAAATCAACCTGCACCTCTTCATCCTCAAAATCCTCTTCCACATCTGGAACGTCAAAACCAGTTTGAGGGAGGATAATCTCCGGTTCGATCCATTCTTCCTCAGGAATTGGGTGGAAATCGTAGTCTGGTACTTCAGATAAGATTTCTCCCGTTTCAGGATCTACAGGAGGAAGCGGCAGCGCATCCTGTTCTTCTTGTTCTCTCTGAATTCTGGCTGCTTCTTCAGCTTCTTGACGAGCCTTCTCTTCTTCTCTCTTGATGAAGCGTTCCTGTTTTCTCTGTTCCTGTTTTTCCATGAAGGATCTGAACTGAGCTCCAATAAAGGCAGCAACATCATAAATAGACCAGGGACTAACCAAGAGTGCGCCAACTAGAATCAAGAGAACTCCAATAAAGTACGAACCGATATTGGAGAAAAGAAAGGATATGGGGATATAGAGTCCAACACCAAGCAAGCCTCCACCGGCGAAGCTAGTCACCCGCATACCAGTCAGGTCCGTCATAACTTGAGACAAGGTCCCTTTTAGAACTGACTGCTCCAAGCCAAATTTCCATACCAAGTAGGCCTCAAAAATCAAGAGCAATCCAGCGAAGATACAGAGAAATCCTGATAGAAGTCCCTCTTGCTTGCGGATCCATTTAAAAAGAAAAAGATAGATAAGGAGACCACCTATGGCCACATAGGCCAAACTTCCGACCACCAGTCGAATGAGATTGTAAAGAGTGACACCTGCCGCGCCGAGTTTGAGGGCTGCAATAATCAATAACAAGGCAATCCCTAAGGAAATCAACATCCTCTGGATAGCCTGTTTTCTTTCGAGTTCTGCTTTAGACGGTCTCCGTCTTGTTTTTGTAGTATTCTTGTTTGCCATTCTTCTATTATATCATATTTCATAGGCATTTCGAATAGAGAGAAAGATTGCACCAAATGGTAACAATCTTTCTATTCTAATACTTTTTATGCTTGTGGTTTGCGTAGGTAACCATAAACCACACCACTTACAATTGCGCCAACCAAGACAAAGGCAAGGTAGAGAAGGGCATTTGAAGTAAGAGCGATGACGAAGATTCCTCCGTGGGGCGCCATGAGTTTAATACCTGCAAGACCAACGAGTCCGCCTGCTACTGCTGAACCAAGGATGAAGCTTGGGATTGCACGAGCTGGGTCGGCTGCACCAAATGGAATCGCTCCTTCAGTGATGAATGACAAGCCCATGATGATGTTGGTCAAACCAGAGTTACGTTCTTCTTTGGTAAATTTATCTTTGAAAAGAAGGGTTGCGACAAAGATAGCAAGTGGTGGAACCATTCCTCCAGCCATAACTGCTGCCATAGCTACAGAACCACCTGAAGAAACAGTCGCTGCAAGCGTACCAGTACCAAAGACATAGGCTGCTTTATTGACAGGTCCACCCATATCGACAGCCATCATACCACCAAGAACGATACCGAGAAGGACAGCTGAACCTCCTCCAAGACCGCCTAGGAAGTCATTCATAGCCGTGTTGATTGCTGCCATTGGAATGTTAACAGCCAACATAACAAATCCTGTTAAGATTGTTCCAAGAAGTGGCAAGAGAAGGATTGATTTAGCACCTTCAAGTGAACGAGGTACTTTAACATATTTCTTGATAGCAAGAACCAAGGCACCTGCGATAAATCCACCAACAAGGGCACCTAGGAAACCAGATGACACACCTGCAAGAGTTGAAGTTGCTTCACCACCTGAGGCATAAGGAATTTTACCAAAGGCAAAACCTTCTTTGGCAATAGCACCAGCCACAAAGCCAGCTACCAAACCTGGTTTTTCAGCAATAGAGTAGGCTACATAACCAGCAAAGACTGGAAGCATCAAGCCAAAGGCTGCACCACCGATTTTCATGAACATAGAAGCTAGTTCATGGTAGGATCCGAGATTTCCAAGACTATCTTGTGGCACACCAAAAGCTCCGTCGATTAAGAAAGCAAGGGCAATCATGATACCACCACCGATAACGAATGGCAACATTTGGGATACACCACTCATCAAGTGTTTGTAGAAGGCACCACCGATACTTTGTTTTTCATTAGATGCTGTTGCAGCTTTTGCTCCATTAGCAGCACGATAAACTTCAGCATCTCCTGAAAGAGCCAAGTTGATCAATTCTTCAGTCTTACGGATACCGTCTGCAACTGGACGGTTAACCAAAGGTTTTCCATTAAAGCGGTCCATCTCAACAGCCTTGTCTGCTGCGATGATAACAGCTTTAGCCTTGCGGATGTCCTCTGCAGTTAGTTGGTTACCAACACCGCTAGCTCCGTTTGTTTCAACCTTGATCCCAACACCCATTTCAGCAGCCACTTTTTGAAGGGCTTCTTGAGCCATGTATGTGTGGGCAATACCTGTCGTACAAGCTGTAACAGCTACGATAAAGTCGCCAGAGTCATTAGCAGGTGCTTGAACAGGTTCCTCAGCTTTCTCTGAAGCTTGGTCAAAGAGTTCAATAACTTGATCTGCAGATGTTACTTGACGAAGTTTGTCAGCAAAACCATCTTTCATCAAGTATTGAGATAATTCTGCTAAGGCTGCTAAGTGAGTATCATTGGCACCTTCTGGAGCAGCAATCATGAAGAAGAGGTCTGTTGGTTGCCCATCCAAGCTTTCGTAGTCAACACCCTTGTTAGACTTAGCAAAGAGAACCGTTGCTTCTTTGACAGCAGAGTTTTTGCTGTGAGGCATAGCAATTCCGTCACCCAAACCAGTGGAAGTGAGAGCTTCACGCGCTAAAATTCCTTCTTTAAAGGTTTCAAAATCCGTCACGTAACCGTGATCTACCAAGCTATGAATCATCTCTTCGATGACAGCTGTTTTTTCAGTTGCCTGCAAATCCAGCAACATGACATCTTTTCTCAATAGGTCTTGAATTTTCATCGTTTTTCTACCTCAACTTTTTCATATGTTTCTTTAATAAATTCCACCGTTGCCAAGTCATCCGAGAAGGTAGTTGCTGTTCCACAAGCTACTCCCCATTTGAAGGCTTCTACTGCATCTTTAGATTTGACAAATTCACCGGTAAATCCAGCGACCATAGAGTCACCAGCTCCCACTGAATTCTTGACTGTTCCCTTGATTGGTTTAGCGAAGTATGCTCCCTCAGATGTGACAAGAAGTGCACCGTCACCAGCCATAGAGATGATGACGTTTTGTGCACCTTTGGCCAGTAACTGACGAGCATAGTTCTCGATTTCATCTAAACTTTCGAGTTTCACTCCAAAGATAGCTCCAAGTTCGTGATTGTTTGGTTTAACCAAAAGTGGCTGGTAGTCCAAACTATCAATCAAGGTCTGTCCTTCAAAGTCACAAACCACTTGCGCACCAGTCTGGCGTGTCAAGGCAATCAAATCTTTGTAGATAACATTACCTAGATTCTTAGCACTTGAACCTGCAAACACCACTGTATCTTCTGCTGTTAAACTAGATAAGATAGCTTTCAATTCTTCTAGCTGAGCCGGTTCAACATTAGGACCAGTCCCGTTGATTTCTGTTTCTTGGTCTGCTTTGATTTTAACATTGATACGAGTATCTTCTGCTACTTGAACAAAACGTGTCTCAATTTCCTCTTCTGCCAAAGTATCTGTGATAAATTTACCAGTAAATCCTCCGATAAATCCAGTCGCAGTATTAGGAATATCCAAGCGCTTCAAAACACGGCTAACATTGATTCCTTTCCCACCAGCAAACTTATCATCACTGTCCATTCGATTGACACTACCGACTTCTACTTTGTCTAAGCGAACGATATAGTCAATGGATGGATTGAGTGTGACTGTATAAATCATACTTCTATTACCTCCGTTTTCTTCTTAATAACCTGCAAGAGCTCATGCCCTTGACTTGTGATGACAATAGCGCGTTTAAGTGGTGCTACCTTTGCAAAGCAAGTTTGACCAATCTTTGATGAATCCACCAAGACATAGGTTTGTTTGGCATTCTCTAAGATAGCACGCTTCACGGCTCCCTCCTCCATATCAGGAGTCGTATAATAACCATCGTCCACACCATTCATCCCGATAAAGGCACGGTCAAAGTGCAATTGATTGATTTGGTTAAGAGCAACACCACCGATACATGCATCTGTTGCCATTTTGACACTTCCTCCAACCATGACAGTTGGAATCTGTTTTTCAACCAACTGAACCGCATGGTGAATGGAGTTAGTTACAACTGTAATATTCTTATTAACCAATTCCTTGATTAAAAAAGCAGTTGTCGTTCCAGCATCAATAAAGATAACATCTTGTTCCTTGATAAGAGAGGCTGCTTTTTGAGCCAGTAACTTCTTCTCTTGAAGGTTTTTGACAGATTTTTCTTGGATGGTTTCTTCTTCCTGCAAGGAGTGAGGTAGTTCTGCTCCACCATGAACCCGGCGAAGCTTGTTTTCCGCCTCCAACTCGTCCAAATCTCTTCGTACTGTCGATTCTGATGTTTCTAATAGACTAACCAATTTTTCTAGGGAAACTACATGATGTTGATTTAACTCCTCTAAAATCAGTTGCTTCCGCTCAGTTTTTAACACCAAACCACCTCCTGTTATCGTTTACACTATTCATTCTAGCACATTCTCTACCAAAGTCAAGCATTTTTTATCATTTTCTTTCAAATTCTATCATTTTTCTTATTTCCAAAATTTTTATTGCAAGATAAGTGGCTTTATGGTAGACTATTTGAGTAAGTATTGGAAGATTACTCAAGAGGCTTAAGAGGCCGTGTTGGAAACGCGGTAGGCGTGTAACAGCGTGCGTGGGTTCGAATCCCATGTCTTCCGTAGAAAAAAGAAAAACTGCACCTCAATGCAGTTTTTTTATCGTTCTAAGAACAATATCTAGAAATGAAAGGCTGAGTTACTCTAACTATCACATCACATTTTTCTGTATCCTTCCCTATCCTAATTCATAAAAAAACAAGTAGTTTATTTTGACTACTTGTTTTTCTTTTAAATCTAAAGATTAGATATTGCTTTTATCTTTTTTATCTGAAGATTTGTCTGTTGATTTATCAGTGGATTTGTTTGAAGATTTATCAGAAGACTTGTCTGTTGATTTATCATTAGACTTCGTTGAGTTTTTACGGACAATTTTATCATAACCTTCTGTATCATCAAGCAACTCTGTCGCCAAAGTACGGTAATCTTCTTGAGAAATCAGCCAGTTTCCATCCTTATCCTTTGTTAATTTGATTTCAGTATCAAAATCACCAGTAGTGAAAGGTGTATGAGCTAAGTTAGGGTCAACGTCACTGTAGGTTGAGAAATCTTTCTTGAATAGATGCTCAAAAATCCAGTAAGAAACCAATGTTTGGTAACGCTTGATGTCAACGTTTGAACCAGCTTGATTGTATTTACCTAGGTTATCAACACCTCCAATAAGAGTAGTGAGAACTTCCCTTGTAGATGAAGCCAATCCTTTAGAGTGTAACTTCTTAGAGTTGAAAGTAACAGTCGCTGTATTTCCTGATTCATCAACCTTCACGTCTTTAACAGTGTAAGAACCGATATCTTGATATAATCTACGTCTCATCTTCAAGAAACCTGAAATGGTTTCTTCTGGAGTTTCTACAGGGAAATCTTTGTGCCATTGTACTGAGTAGGTAGACGCAGGTGAAAGCCCTTCTTCTTTGATTTTTTCACTTGTTTGTACAGCAAATACTGCCTCAGTCCATTTTTCATAAGTGTCGCCATAAATCTTCTTAAATCGAGCAGAGTCGCTAGTAAGAACTGAGTCTAAGAGAATCTCAGCATCTTTTGTAACTTTTTCTTTAACTTCTGCTGCTTCATCTTTCTTCTCAACTTGTTCTGTATTCTCCTTGTTATCAGAAGAAGCTTCAGATGACTGATTAGAAAATACAGAACATGCACCCAAGACAACCGTCGAAAGTGCTAAGATACTTAGTAACTTGATCTTTTTCATGTTTCACCTCATTATGAAAATTTACTCTTGGAGACCACCTCCAAGCAGATTTGTTTAGAAAAACACTGGGTTTATCTAACGGAGAATGGGGGATTCGAACCCCCGCGCCAGTTACCCGACCTAACGATTTAGCAAACCGTCCTCTTCAGCCTCTTGAGTAATTCTCCACTAACACACTAGAATAAATAGGATACAACGAAGGATACAATTTGGAAAAAATCTACTGTATACCCGTTCATAATGGAGCCGGTGGGAGTCGAACCCACGTCCAAACACCTGCCAACATATTTGTCTACAACCATAGGTTATGTATTGTTTTAACAGTCCCTCGACACATAACTCAAGCCTAGGAACTGCGAGTCTATTAATCTCTTATCAAACCACTAGACAAGGCTTGATCGTATCTCGCTAATCATAAGACCTGTCATTGAACACGAGCAATCCAAATCAGGTCACGCCTGCTGTTTTTTAGGCAGCTAGAGCGTAAGAAGTGTTATTTTTTGCAGTTATATTTAACTGAGCGTTTACGTCGCCACACGGGTTGCAAAATATGCCTCATAATGCCTGTCGAATCCGTAACGACCCCAGGATGTTAGAACTATTATAACCTATCTTCACAAAAAATGCAAAATCAAGCCAATTCTTTAGAACAGATACGTTTTCAAAGCATCTGATAATGCTTGATAACCGGCTACACTTAGATGGAGACCATCCGTTGTATAGGCTGATTTAAGTTGTCCCTCTGCATCAGTCAAACTATCATAAATTGGTAGAAAATTTACTTGCATATAGGCGGAGGCTAGAGCCTCATAGGCTTGATTCCATTCTCTGATCTTTTCATTGGTACGAATATATACTGTCTGCTTGTATTCTTCTCCTTCATTGACTGGCAGAAGAGAAACAAGCTTTATTTGTGACAGCGGATATTCTCGGGCAATCGATTGGATTACACGCTCAAGATTATCCAAAGCATCATTCATGGGAATATCTTTTCCAATATCATTTGTCCCAATTAAGAGAACAATTTGATCCACAGCATCACCATAAAGATGGGCATCCAAATTCTCTAATAACAATCTCGTCTGATAGCCTCGGATGCCACGATTAACAATCGTCTTGGCAGTTCCCAACAACTCTTGAAGAGGGTAATACTCCACTATCGAATCACCAATAAAGATGATATCTGGCTCTAGAACAGATACTTGATTCAATTCACGATACTTGGTTTGAATTTTTTCCTGCTCCTTTAAGAGCCAATTCTCTAATAACTGTACTGCCACCTTATCCCTCTTTCTCTAACCAATTCTCTAGGACCTGATAAACGCCCGCCTGGCTGTTAGCTGGTGCTAGGGCAGTCGCAACTGCCTTGACATTATCATCTGCATTTTCCATAGCATAGGCAATTCCAGCCAGCTCTAACATTTCAATATCGTTTTCGCTATCACCAAAAGCCATGATTTGTTCTGATGTCAAATCCCAGCGCTTGAGTAATTCTTCCAATCCCCAAGCCTTGTGAACCCCAGCCTGCAGGATATCGATACAGCCATAACCGCTAGAAACAGCTCTTACACGACCATCAAATAAATCATTAATTTCCTGCAAAACTGAACTAGAACGTTCTTCACCAACAACCATGCTCATCTTTAACACTCCACTGAAGAGGTCTGAGTTTAGCTCATCCACAAAATTTGTCCTTTGGTAAAGTTTTTCAATCATCTCTGGAGTCATAAATTTTTCCAGGTCTGTAAAAACCGTTCCTTCCTTGACAAAACTCCCATTCATACTGGTAACGACGAACTGATCTCGACACTCCCTCCCTTTAAAATGAAGGAGAGCCTTGTCAACCATAGCATCATCCCAAGTCTGGGCCTGAAGTAGCGTATCATACTCAAATATACGAGCGCCGTTAGCAACAACCAAGATCACTCGACTCGCCAAGTGTTCTAATAATTGCCTCATTCGATGGACCTCATTTCCCGTCGCAATGACAAAACGGATACCTCGTTCATCTAATTGGTCTAAAATCTTTTCCAAGCGGGGCAGATCTAGCTGCCCCCTCGGGTCTAGCAAGGTTCCATCCATGTCTGTTGCAATTAATTTAATCGTCATCATATCTCCTTTAGAGTGAGCGCCTACCACTTCAACCCTACATGTTCATTCATTTCTTTATAGGCCGTGTCAATTCGTTCCTTGGTCGCCTCGTCCAACTTGTCACGGTGACTGCCTCCCTCGATGAAGTCCTCTAGGATATAGGTCTGATAGAGGAAGAGCGGATAGCCTTCTGGAGAGTAAGTCCCTTTGGGTGTTCGATTGACCCAAGTAGGATGCGCTTTGACCGTTTCAATCCTAGTCTTGCCATCTTTTTTCTTAATGGTCACATCCATGAGAACACCGCGCTCCGTCCACTTGGCATTTTCCTCGTCTTGCATGGTTTCAATGCGTTGATTTGAGAGGAAATTTCCCATGGAGTAGATGATCAGTTTTTTGTCACCATCTTTTTCAACTGTTTCAGCAGGTTCAACGACGTGAGGATGCCCTCCAAAGATAATATCGGCTCCCCAGTCAATCATCTTATGGTACAGTGTTTTCTGTTCTTCCGTTGGTTCTAGTTGGTACTCAATTCCCATCTGAGGCATGATGACAGTAATATCTGCTTCCTTCTCTGCACGCTCGATTTCCGCCTTCATCTTATCTTCATTCAGGTCAGAAAGATAGCGATTATAGTCCTCTTGAGAGATATACTGCTCAATGCCATTAAAACCGTAGGAATAGGCCAGGAGAGCTACCTTGATACCATTGACTTCCTTGATGACTATAGGTGCTTGGTCTCGGGATTCATGCGTGTAGACTCCGATGGGTGTCATTCCAGCCTTTTCAATAGCTTGAGCCGTTGAAACCACTCCCTCAATTTGAGAATCCAAGATATGATTATGAGCCAAGTCTAGAACTTGGTAGCCTGCATCCTTGATCGCATCCATGACTTCTCCTGGAGCATTAAAGAGAGGATAACCTGCTAAGTAGTGGTCCTTATTCACCGTTCCTTCAAAGTCACCAAGCACTAAATCCGCTTGTTTGAGCCAGGGTTTTACATACTCAAAATTTTCATGGAAATCATAGGTTCCATCTTCTTTAAGAGCTGTTCGGTAGATGGGGATATGGTAGAGAAGGTCACCATTTGCCATGATACGTGCCGTCGTTTCACCAGACTGATTTTCCTTGGATTGACTGGAAGTACTTGCAGAATCAAGAGTTTGACTACTAGGACTCGTTCCCTTACTACCTTGTACTGCTCGAACTAATAAGTTTCCCCCCATGGATAAGGCAACTGCAAGCAATAACACAATAATAAACTGGGCATTGGTCCAGGATTTATAATTCCGAAAGAAATCCACACTAGTTCTCCACACCCCATAAAGAGAGCCCTGAGACCGTCTATCTTGTCGCTTTTCCATCTTTATTCCCCCTTGCTTTTACTGCAAGTCTTTTCTTTTATTATACCACAGACAAAAGAGGAATACCGTTTATTATATTATTTTTTAGGAACTTCTGCGACTTTCTTTCTCGCCTATTTTGTGTTATCATGTAGAGGTAATGAAAGGAGAGAAAATGTCTGCTATAGAACGTATTACAAAAGCTGCTCATTTAATTGATATGAACGATATTATCCGTGAGGGAAACCCTACTCTTCGCGCAGTTGCTGAGGAGGTCACTTTCCCACTGTCTGACCAGGAAATCATCCTTGGCGAAAAGATGATGCAATTCCTCAAACATTCCCAAGATCCTGTTATGGCTGAAAAGATGGGGCTCCGCGGTGGAGTTGGATTGGCCGCTCCCCAGCTGGATATCTCAAAACGCATTATCGCCGTTTTGGTCCCAAATATTGTAGAAGAAGGTGAAACTCCTCAGGAAGCCTACGATTTGCAAGCTGTTATGTACAATCCAAAAATTGTCTCTCACTCTGTTCAGGACGCTGCTCTTGGCGAAGGAGAAGGTTGCCTTTCTGTTGACCGAAACGTTCCAGGCTATGTTGTCCGTCATGCCCGTGTCACTGTTGATTACTTTGACAAGGATGGCGAAAAACACCGAATCAAGCTCAAAGGTTACAACTCTATCGTTGTCCAACATGAAATTGATCATCTAAACGGAATCATGTTTTACGATCGTATCAATGAAAAAGATCCATTTGCTGTTAAAGATGGTTTACTGATTCTGGAATAAAGAAAATCCCGTTGCAAGACGGGGTTTTGTGTTATAATAGATGCATGAAAACAAATGATATTGTCTATGGCGTCCATGCCGTTACTGAAGCCCTCCTTGCAAACACTGGAAATAAACTTTACCTCCAAGAAGATCTTCGAGGTAAGAATGTTGAGAAAGTCAAGGAACTGGCTACAGAAAAGAAGGTATCCATTTCTTGGACTTCAAAAAAATCCCTCTCTGAGATGACTGAAGGCGCTGTCCACCAAGGTTTTGTTCTACGAGTGTCCGAATTTGCCTATAGCGATCTGGATCACATCCTTTCCAAAACACGACAAGAAGAAAATCCTTTGCTATTGATTCTGGACGGGTTAACTGACCCCCATAATTTAGGTTCTATCTTAAGGACTGCTGATGCGACCAATGTTTCAGGTGTCATTATTCCCAAGCACCGTGCTGTCGGAGTGACTCCTGTCGTTGCCAAAACGGCCACAGGTGCTATTGAGCATGTACCGATTGCCCGAGTGACCAACCTCAGTCAAACCTTAGATAAACTTAAGGATGAGGGCTTCTGGACCTTCGGAACGGATATGAACGGTACTCCTTGCCACAAGTGGAATACAAAAGGGAAAATCGCCCTCATCATCGGAAATGAAGGAAAAGGCATCTCCAGCAACATCAAAAAACAGGTCGATGAGATGATTACCATTCCAATGAATGGGCATGTTCAAAGCCTCAATGCCAGTGTTGCTGCAGCCATTCTCATGTACGAAGTTTTCCGAAACCGACTATAAAAAAGTTTCCAATCAAGTGATTGGAAACTTTTTTGCTTAACTATGTTCTGTAATAAATTTGTAAGCTTCTTGACCAGCGATGGCTCCATCTCCAACTGCTGTTGTTACTTGGCGAAGATCTTTTTGGCGAACATCTCCAACTGCAAAGATCCCGTCAACGGCAGTTTTCATGTGATTGTCTGTTACGATCCAGCCAGCCTGGTCTTGAATATTCAAATCCTTTACAAAATCGCTAACAGGGTCCAAACCAACATAGATAAAGACACCTCCAAAGGCTTGCTCTGTTACTTGACCCGTTTTCACATTTTCAAATACAACCGACTCTACTCGATTGTCACCTTTGATTTCCTTGACTACAGAGTCCCAAATAAAGTTGACTTTCTCATTTGCAAAGGCTCGGTCTTGCAAAACCTTTTGAGCACGAAGTTCATCTCGACGGTGAACAATGGTAACAGTCTTGGCAAAGCGAGTTAAGAACAGAGCTTCTTCTACCGCTGAATCTCCACCACCGACTACGAGCAAGTCTTGGTCACGGAAAAAGGCTCCATCACATACAGCACAGTAAGAAACACCACGACTGTTCAGTTCTTCTTCTCCAGGAACCCCCAAAAGACGGTGTTTTGACCCAGTTGCCACGATGACAGTACGGGTTTCGTAAACTTGATCGTCAGTGATTACCTTCTTATAGTCACCCTGATCTTCAATATTTTCAACGTAGCCATAAAGATGCTCCACTCCAAGGTTTTCAAGTGGTTCAAACATCTTTTCAGCCAATTCAGGCCCACTGATATTGGCATAACCTGGATAGTTTTCAATATCAGATGTGTTGTTCATTTGCCCGCCTGGCAGACCACCTTCAATCAAAGCCACTTTCAGATTGCTTCGAGCTGCGTATAAGGCAGCTGTCATTCCCGCAGGTCCAGCACCGATAATAATCGTATCGTACATTTCGATTCCTTCTTTCTTGTTGTAACTGTCTTTGTTCTAACTCATTCTTGCTAGTCACGCAAGGATTATGCCTTGAAAACCAAGAGCAAACTCATGACGGCAAAGGATAATACTGGAACGACCAAAACTCCAATCATAATCATATCATAGAGATGAGCTTGGCGAGCTTTGGCTGTCTTGTCCACACCAGACATGGCTCTCAATCCAATCCAAATCCCCAGAAAAATCACGACAAGGATGGTCGTTAAGATCAAACTCTCGAAATACAAAGAAAATAGATGCAGTAGCATGATCTCTCTCGTTTCTATCTTTTTTAAAGAGTAAACTCAGCTAGTCCAACTAACTGAGTTTTCCTTTTTCTATTATATCAAATATAAGTCCGTTTGTAACTAGCAAAGAATTCTTTTGTCCGTTCTTCTTTCGGATGATTGATGATTTCATCCGGTGTGCCAGACTCGATGATTTTCCCTTTATCTAGGAATAGAACCTTGTCTGCCACTTGGGCTACAAAAGACATATCGTGACTGACCAAAATCATGGTCTGACCTGACTTGGCAGCATCTGCAATAGACTTTTCTACCTCACCGACCAATTCTGGGTCGAGGGCTGAAGTGGGTTCGTCCAAGAGCAAGACATCTGGTTTCATAGCAAGCGCACGCGCGAGGGCAACCCGTTGCTTTTGTCCACCTGATAAGTGGCGAGGATAATGGTTTTCACGGTCAGAAAGACCAACCTTGGCCAACTCTTCCTTAGCGATTTTTGTTGCTTCCTCGTCCGATAATTTTTTAACGACAATCAAACCTTCCTTGACATTGTCAAGAGCAGTTCGGCGTTCAAACAAATTAAACTGTTGGAAAACCATAGACAACTTGCGACGAAGGGTTAGGATTTCTTCTTGGCTAATCTGAGAAAAATCAACTTTAAAATTGTCAATCTGAATCGTTCCACTATCTGGAGTTTCAAGATAGTTTAAACTTCGAAGAAAGGTTGATTTCCCAGCTCCAGATGAACCAATCAAAGCCACTACCTCCCCTTTTTGGATTTCCAAGTTCAGATGATCCAAGACTGTCTGTCCTGAAAAGGATTTGCTTAAATTCGAAATCTTAATCATTAACGAAGGTCTCCTTTCACATCTGTAGACACTGTATCCGGTGCTGAGATAGCCATTTTTCTCTCGATGAAACGGCCGAGACTTTCAATTCCGATATTGACTACCCAATAAACAAGGGCAACAGAGATAAAGCGCTCAAAATAGCGGTAATCAGCTCCACCCAAAATTTGAGCCTGGGCAAAAACCTCCACAACACCTGCGCTAAAGGCTAGAGAAGTTCCTTTGGTCAAACCGATGAGGGAATTAATCAAGGTTGGAGTCGCCACAACGGCCGCATTAGGAATAATCACGCGACGATAAACTTGAGCTCGCGTCATACCCAAACTACGCGCCGCCTCAATTTCACCTGGATTAACAGAAAGAATAGCTGCACGAATCGTTTCACTTGCATAAGCCGCCTCATTAAAAGCAAAGGCCACAATCGCAAAAAGCGCTGCTGGAATCGCATTGATATTGAGACCAGTTCCCCATTGTTGGTTGATAGCTTTCAGTGCCAAAGGAATTCCGTAGTAGGTCAACATAAGTTGAACTAGGATTGGGGTACCTTTTAAGAAACTGACGAAAAAGGCCTGCAAGGGATATAGAATCTTAACACGATTGATCTTTACAATGGCAAAAATCAGGGCAAGTAGCAAACCAAAGAGTGCACCTCCAAGCGTCAACATCAAGGTTGTAGGCAATTGTTGGACAATCCTTGGAATTCCATCAAAGACCGAACGCAAACTAAAGAGCTTACCATCCGGAATGAGTTGCATCAAACTTTGGTACCAATCTGATGCTAAAAATGTTGTAACAGTCATAAAAACATCCTCTCCTGATAATGATTCATTCTATCATACTTCTGCTCGCAAGCAAATTATTTGCTACGGGCTACTCAGACTTTGTCTATCTTCTAGTTTATCACACTTTAAAACAGGGAGGCTATATATTTTACCTATCAAGGAGATAAATAAAAACTATCTCAAACCTAAGTTCTCATAGGGTTTTCTATAGCCGATTTGTTTAACAGCACCATTCTCCACCAAAATTGGACGTTTCAATAACATGCCATCACTCGCTAGAAGCTTGGCTGCTTCTTGTTTTGACAAACTTCCCACCTTATCTTTCAAGCCCAGTTCACGGTATTTGATCCCGCTGGTATTGAAAAATTGTTTCACTTCAAAACCGGAAGTTTCCAACCACTTCAAAATCACGTCTTCACTTGGTGTTTCTTCTACGATGTGGACAGCTTGGTATTCCAGTCCAAGTTGATTCAATTCATTTTTTGCTTTCTTACAAGTTGAACATTTTGGGTATTCGATAAATTCTAACATCTTTTTTTCTTTCTATTTTTTATTTTCTTGAAATGCTGCACCTTCATGTTGCAAGAGCCAGGCTTTCTTTTCGACTCCAGATGCATAGCCTGTCAAGCGATTGCCTGATCCCAGCACCCGATGACAGGGTACGAGGATGGACCAAGGATTACGTCCCACTGCTCCGCCAATCGCTTGGGCAGAAGCCACTTGCAAGTCTTGAGCTATTTGTCCATAAGTCACTGTCTGACCATAAGGAATGGCCTGTAAATAAGTCCAGACTCGCTTTTCAAAATCCGTTCCAATAGGAGCCAAAGATAAGTCAGATAGATCCTGAACACTGCCTTCGAAATAGGTATCTAAATAGGAAATAACCTGGTCTAGGACAGGATGTTTCTTAACTATTTCTATACTATCTCCAGCGATTCCCCTCTCAAAATGAGTTTGGTCCTGTACCCAAATTCCATACAGATATTGCTCGTCAGCAACTAAGGATAAGGTTCCAATTGGCGACGGGTAGAGCATTTTTGTGTACTTATTCTGCTTCATTTTTTTAATTTCTGATAGGCCAAACGTTCCCCATCAACTGGAACTTTACCGACCTGTTGGAAGCCCAGCTTTTCAAAGATATGCTGCATGGTCTTGTTTTCTGCATGCGTATCTGAACGAAAATCTAGATAATCAAAACCTTCAACCAAGCCTTCTAGGAAAGTCTGAGCAACACCTTGTCCTTGGACATCTGCTGCCACAGCGATACGGTGAAAGACCAGATATTCTGATTCTCCCCCCTGCCAACTTCCTTCATAAATGGCTTCATAGGCTTCCTCTGGGCTCTTGGTCACAGCAGCATAGGCTAACAGTTCTCCCTCTTCCAAGGCCACATAGGCTTGACCAGAGATGATATCATCAATAATGATATCTGCATTTGGATAGCCATTTTGCCACTGGTCGCTACCAGACTTGGCTAAACACTTTTTGGCATCCTCCATCACCTGCATAATCGCATCTACTTCGTTTGGAAAAGCTAAACGAATCTCCATCTTTTCCCCTCATTTCTAACTAGTTTCTCTCATCATAGCATAATTTAAAGCTTTCTACAAGCAGTTGAAACTTGACTTTTGTTTTTTATTATTTTATAATCTAGTTATTAAAACTAGATAAAAAGGAGTTGGAAATGAATTCTAACTTTTCCTACCCAAAATGGGAAGACATTCCAAACATTGACCTCTATCTGGATCAGGTTTTGCTTTATGTCAATCAAGTCTGTGCCCCTATCTCTCCAGATAAGGACAAGGGACTAACAGCATCTATGGTCAATAACTATGTCAAACATGGTTATCTGACAAAGCCAGACAAGAAAAAATACCAACGCAAACAGATTGCCCGTTTAATTGCTATTACTACTCTCAAGTCTGTCTTTTCAATCCAAGAAATCGCTCAGACCCTCAATACTCTGCAAACTCAAGCGAGCTCAGATAAGCTCTACGATGCTTTTGTGGACTACATGAACCATGGGATTAATCCAGAAAATCCTATTATCCAAACCAGCTGTCAAACGGTTAAACTCTATCATCAAACTCTAGACTTAATCCTTATCAAAGAAAAGGAGGAAATCCAATGAATACCAGTCTAAAACTCAGTAAAAAACTCAGTTTTGGAGAGGAAATTGCTAATAGCGTGACCCATGCTGTGGGTGCCGTTATCATGCTCATCCTACTCCCTATTTCATCCACCTATAGTTATGAAGCACATGGGTTTTTATCATCTTTTGGTGTTTCTATCTTTGTTATCAGTCTCTTTCTCATGTTCCTCTCGTCAACCATTTACCACTCTATGGCCTATGGTTCGACCCACAAATACGTCTTGCGAATCATCGATCATTCTATGATTTATGTGGCTATCGCTGGCTCTTATACGCCGGTCGTATTGACTTTGATGAATAACTGGTTTGGCTATCTAATTATTGCCATTCAGTGGGGAACGACCATCTTTGGCATCCTTTATAAAATCTTTGCTAAAAAGGTCAATGAGAAATTCAGCCTTGCCCTTTACCTGATCATGGGCTGGTTGGTTCTGGCTATCATTCCTGCCATTATCAGTCAAACAACACCAATTTTCTGGAGTCTCATGGTAACTGGCGGACTCTGTTATACAGTTGGAGCTGGATTTTACGCTAAGAAAAAACCTTATTTCCACATGATTTGGCATCTCTTTATCCTAGCAGCATCTGCACTCCAATATATCGCGATTGTTTATTACATGTAAAAAAGTTGAGAATCATTTTCTCAACTTTTTTCTTTACACATATTGATAAAGTACTGGTGCAAGCCAACATCATCTGTCAATTCTGGATGAAAAGAAGTTACCAGCATATTTTTTTCTTGCGCAGCAACGATTTGATTATCAACTGTTGCTAGAATTTCTACACCCTCTCCAACACTACTGATAATCGGTCCACGGATAAAGGTCATGGGAATCTGACCAACTCCCTTACATTCTGCCTCTGTATAGAAGCTTCCTAGTTGGCGCCCATAGGCATTACGCTCTACTACTATATCCATAGTGGCTAGGTGACTTTCTTCCTGAGAAGTAATTTCCTTAGCTAGCAAAATCAAACCGGCGCAGGTTCCAAAGACTGGGAGTCCAGATAAAATAGCTTCTCGGATGGGAAGCAGCATGTTCTGGTCACGCAAGAGCTTGCCCATGGTTGTAGACTCACCGCCAGGTAATATCAAACCCACCAAGTCACTCTGATGTTGTTGAAAATCATCCAAATTTCTGATTTCAACACTCTCGACTCCTAATTTATCTAGCACTTTTGCATGTTCTGCAAAGGCTCCCTGCAAGGCTAATATTCCGATTTTCATCTATTTTCCTCGCTCAGCCATGAGAATTTGGATTTCATTCTCATTGATACCAACCATGGCTTCACCTAGGTCTTCAGAGATTTGAGCCAGAATTTGAGGATTTTGGTAGTTGGTTACGGCCTTAACAATAGCACTTGCTCGTTTAACTGGGTCGCCTGACTTGAAAATACCTGAACCGACAAAGACGCCCTCTGCCCCCAATTGCAGCATCAGCGCAGCATCTGCTGGTGTTGCAACACCTCCAGCTGCGAAGTTTACAACTGGCAATTTTCCATGTTCATGAACGTATTGGACCAATTCTACAGGGACTTGCAAGTCCTTGGCAGCCACATAAAGTTCATCTTCACGAAGATTTTGAATACGGCGTATTTCTTGATTCATCATGCGCATATGGCGAACGGCTTGAACGATGTCACCTGTCCCCGGTTCTCCTTTTGTCCGAATCATGGAAGCTCCCTCAGCGATACGACGCAAGGCTTCACCCAAGTCCTTAGCTCCACAGACAAAAGGAACTTGGAATTCCTTCTTATCCACATGGAAACGGTCGTCTGCTGGAGACAGCACTTCACTCTCATCGATATAGTCAATCTCAATAGCCTCTAAAATCTGAGCTTCAACAAAATGCCCGATTCTAACCTTGGCCATCACTGGAATACTGACCGCTTCTTGGATTTCCTTAATCATCTTTGGATCACTCATACGGGAAACCCCACCCGCTGCACGAATATCAGCTGGAATCCGCTCCAAGGCCATAACAGCTGCCGCACCAGCTGCCTCTGCGATACGGGCCTGTTCAGGGTTCTGAACGTCCATGATAACCCCACCTTTGAGCATCTGTGCCAAGTTTTTATTTAGTTCATAACGATTTTCAGTCATTTCTTAATCCTCATCATCTGTATTGGTAGCTACCATTTTATTTTAAGCCAGATTAGAATGAAGTACAAGATAAAAAAAGGATAATTGTATGGGTACAGATTGATGCTCAATGAAAATCAAAGAGCACACTAGGAAGCTAGCCGCAGGTTGCTCAAAGCACTGCTTTGAGGTTGTAGATAGAACTGACGAAGTCAGTAACATATATACGGTAAGGCGAAGCTGACGTGGTTTGAAGAGATTTTCGAAGAGTATAACTAAAAAACTATCTGACCTTAACCTAAGGCCAGATAGCTCGTCAATTTTTATTTTTCAGCTGTAAGTGCAGCCATTGTAATGTAGTTGTATGGTTTGTTAAAGTGTGGCAAGAAGAATAGGTCTGTCAAAGCCAATTTATCAATTGTTACATGCTCTTGGATAGCAAGTGAGAACATGTGGATTCCCATACTGATAGCAGCATCATGTGAAACCATTTGTGCACCAAGGATTTCGCGACTATCTTTGTCAAAGACAATCTTGATGGCAACTTCGTGGTTGTCATGTTTGATAAATTCTGGTTTTTGAAGATCGTTAAATCCAGTTTCAGTTGCATTATAGCCTGCAGCTTTGGCTTTTTCAAGAGTCAAACCAGTTGAAACCATGTGAAGACCGTAGATTGAAATACCGTTTGATCCTTGAACTCCGATTCCTTCCAATTCATGTCCACAAGCGTTATAAGCACCAACGATACCAGTACGTACAGCGTTAGATGCAAGAGCGATGTAGCTTGTATCTTTACGAGCATTGTCATAAACAGTTGCGCAGTCACCAACAGCGTATACACCTGGGATAGATGTTTCTTGTTTCTTATCTACAAGGAAGGCACCATTGCGGAAAAGTTCAATCTTACCGTCAGCAAGAGCTGTGTTTGGACGGAAACCAACAGCAAGAACCACCATATCTACATCAAATGTTTCTTTGTCTGTTACCAAGCGTTCAACTTTTCCATCACCTTGGATGGCTTTAACTGTTTGACCAAGAGCCAAGCGGATGTTGTGGTCTTCCAAGTTCTTCGCCATCATTTGGGTAAAGTCTTTGTCATAGTAGCCGTTCAAGACAGTGTCTACGATATCGACAAGCACTACTTCTTTTCCAAGACGCTCGAAAGCTTCAGCAAGTTCTACACCGATATAACCACCACCAACAACGGCAATGCGCTCAAGGTGTTTGCTCTTGTCTTCAAGTTTTTCAATAACTTCTTCAGCGTTTTGGTACAATTTAACAAATTGTACATTTTCAAGAGTCGCTTTGAATTCGCGGTTACCCTTAACGATTTCAACACCTTCGATTGGAGGCAAGATTGGAGTTGAACCAGTTGCAAAGATCAATTTATCATAAGACTCTTTGTGTTCTTTACCTTCAACTTCTGCAGTCACAACTTTGTTATCGTAGTCAATTGAAAGAACTGGTGAGTTCATGTAAACTTTAGCACCTTTTGCTTCCAATTTTTCTTTATCAGAGTAGAAGAGACCTTCTGGGCCATCAATTTGTTCCCCGATCCAAAGCGCCATTCCACAACCTAGGAATGAAATATTTGAGTTTTGGTCAAATACTACGATTTCGTTCTCATGTCCGAAGTTGTCCAACATGGTATTAATACAAGCTGTACCAGCGTGGTTAGCACCAACTACAACGATTTTACTCATAGAAAAATTCCTACCTTTAATTTTTGATTTACCTTTCTAGTATACCATTTACTGTTAGCGTTTACAAGGCATTTGCTCAGAATTCTCTTTTTTTCAGAAAAAAATACACTTAACATTGATAAATCCAATTTTTCTATCGTTTTCATATTAATTTCGAGCATATTTCTTGACTTTTTGTCAAAATTCATTTGTGAAAACGCTGACTTTATGATATGCTAGATACATGGAAAGAAAATGTAAGGGGTTTAATTTTTCTTTAACGACCTTATATTGAATGATTTCCTATAAAGAGAAAGGAGCTGGTAGCTTGCCTCTTCATTCACGTTCTGAACGGCTAATGGGAACAACTATCACGATTTCATTAGTAGATGAACAGGCTGATTGCCTACTTCAAGGAGCCTTTGATTTGCTCAAGGAGCTCGAATACCGCTTTAACGCCAACAGTCAAGAATCCGAACTAATGGAAATCAACTACCAGGCTGGAATCGCACCTGTTAAGGTTCATCCTGACCTATTTGAGCTGATTGCTCTTGGACTTGATCATAGCCTAGCTCCATCTAGCCATCTAAACATCAGCATTGGCCCCTTGATTCAAACCTGGCGAATCGGATTTGCAGATGCACGGCTTCCAGACTCTAAAGAAATCGAAGCTGTCTTATCTCTAGTTGACCCGCATTTTATCAAGTTGGATCCGACTAGCTCTACTGTCTTTTTAGAGAAGAAAGGAATGAAGCTTGATTTAGGTTGTTTAGCCAAGGGCTATAGTGCAGATAAGGTTGCCCAGTATTTGAAAGAACACGGTGTCACCTCTGCCCTGATCAATCTCGGAGGAAATATCCTCACCATCGGGAACAACCAAGCCAAAGAAGGGAAAGCCTGGCAGATTGGGATTCAAGATCCGCGAAATCCTCGTGGCAATCATCTCCTAACCATTCCTGCTTCTAACAAATCCGTTGTCACTTCAGGTATCTATGAACGCCACCTGACAGTAGATGGAAAAGACTACCACCATATCTTTGATAGTAAGACAGGATTCCCTGTCGAAACCGATCTCGCTAGCCTAACGATTATCTCTGATAAATCCGTTGATGGTGAGATTTGGACTACACGCCTTTTCGGAGAGCGAAGCGCTTCTATCCTCTGGCAAGTCGAAAGTATAAATGGTATTGAAGCCATCCTCATTGACAAAGAGGGACGCCTTGCTTGTTCTTCAGGCCTTCAAAATTGTATTATGTAAAAAGAGAAAGGAAATCTCATGCTAAAACTTATTGCCATTGTTGGAACGAACTCTAAACGTTCTACAAACCGCCAATTGCTCCAATACATGCAAAAACACTTTGCTGATAAAGCTGAAATTGAACTCGTTGAAATCAAGGATATCCCTGTTTTCAACAAACCAGCAGATAAGCAACTTCCAGCTGAAATTCTTGAGATTGCAGCTAAAATTGAAGAAGCTGATGGTGTGATTATCGGTACTCCTGAGTACGACCACTCTATCCCTGCAGTTTTGATGAGCGCTCTTGCTTGGCTATCTTACGGTATCTACCCACTTTTGAACAAACCAATCATGATCACTGGTGCTTCTTACGGTACACTTGGTTCATCTCGTGCCCAATTGCAACTTCGTCAAATCTTGAACGCTCCTGAAATCAAGGCAAATGTTCTTCCAGATGAATTCTTGCTCTCACACTCTCTTCAAGCATTTAACCCAAGTGGTGACTTGGTTGACCTTGATGTCATCAAGAAATTGGATGCCATCTTTGATGACTTCCGTATCTTTGTGAAAATTACTGAAAAATTGCGCAATGCACAAGAATTGCTTCGCAAAGATGCAGAAGAATTTGACTGGGAAAATTTGTAAGATAGGAGACCGAAAGAATGAAATTTGTTGGACTTGTTGGATCAAACTACGATCAATCATATAACCGCAAACTCTTGGAATTTATTCGTCGCAATTTCAAATTCAAATTTGAATTAGAAGTCCTTGAAATTGACGAAGTTCCAATGTTTAACCAAGACGAAAAATGGGACGAAAGCTTCCAATTGCGTTTCTTGTATAACAAGATTACACGTGCTGATGGTGTCATTATCGCTACTCCTGAGCACAACCACACTATCTCAGCTTCTCTCAAATCTGTACTTGAATGGCTTTCATACGAAGTTCATCCATTTGAAAACAAGCCTGTTATGATTGTGGGTGCATCATACTATGACCAAGGAACATCACGTGCCCAAGTTCACCTTCGTAAAATCCTTGATGCTCCAGGTGTCAATGCCTACACGCTTCCAGGTAACGAATTCCTTCTTGGTAAAGCTAAGGAAGCTTTTGATAACAACGGAAATATCACTAACGAAGGAACTGTTAAATTCCTTGAAACTTGCTTAGATAACTTTGTAAAATACGTAGGAGTCGTTTCGAAATTGAAAAAACCAAAACCAATCGAACCAGAAGACTTGGATTGTGGAAAACCAATTGCTACAACCATCACAGAAGTTGATCCTGACGATCCAGAATGGGTAGAAAAAGTTGCAGCAATCACTGGCGCTGTTTCTGGTGATACCTATGTCAAATTGGACCACGGTATCTTGACCGTTAACCAAATCGATATGTTCTTGAAAGCTATGCCATTTGAATTGACATACGCTGACGACAACAACCAATTCCTATACTACAACAACGCTCACCAAGATCCAGACACCATGTTTGCTAAACGTGTACCACCTCAATCAGGTAGCCGTATGTCGACTGTTCATGGATCCCTCCCACCAGCACGTATGAAGAACGTAGAGTGGGTTATCGGAACACTTCGCAACGGAAACCAAGAATACGTTCGTACGATTGTTCCAGGTTCTCCTGCAGGTGTCATCAACACCCACAACTACCAAGCAATGTACTATCCTGATGGATCATACGCTGGAATCAATGAAATCGTCTTTAACTTCCAACCATGGCTTGACTGGTACCTAAAAGAGACTGGTCAACGTTTGGTGGGTGGTAGCGGACCATTTGCTCCTGCAGCTGGAGGTCATGGAGACGCCGATGCTACTTCTGGCGCTTCTGATTCAGGTGATGCTGGAGGCCACGGTGGTGACGCTGACGCTACATCTGGCGCAAGCAACTAAGAAACCAAAAAGGAGCCTAGTGGCTCCTTCTTTTTTGTTGTTATCAAAAAAGGGTTTTGTATATCATCTACAAAACCCTTGAATTTTATGAATTTGGATCATCAAGACTACGGCCGTGCAAACCTTTTTCACGTTGTACTTGACGTAGTTTTTCTGGTGTAACGTCATTGCCTTCCTCGTCCACAATTTTGATTCCTTCAATGTGGTGACGAACAGAACGACGATAGCCTTCGATGTACTCCTCACGAAGTTTAGCTTGTTCCACTTTTTCAGCAGAAGTTAAGCCTTCTGTTTTTTTCTTTTTGGCAAGCTCGTTGATGCGAGCGATTTTTTTCGGATCCATTTCTTCTCCTTTGTGATAAGATACAGTCCGTTTGACTGAGTTTATTTGGTATTGATTTGGTTGAAACGTGCAAGTTTAGCTGCTTTCTTGGTTAATTGCGACAAGATAGCCAAACGATTTTGTCGAACAGTCTGATCTTCAGCCATTACCATGGTATTTTCAAAGAAAGCATCAATAACTGGGCTAAGCGCAAAGAGTTGTTCTAATTGCTGACTTGCAGTTCCTGACAAGACGAGTGATTCTACGGCTTCTGCCAAGGCTTTCTCTTCTTCATTCTCAAAGAGAGCAGGATCAACAGTATCAGTTCCTTCGGCTTTTTCAGCTAAGTTGAAAGCACGTGATAGGGATTCGACAGACGATTTGAAATCTTCTTTCTTGCTTGCTTCGACAAGAGCACTTGCTGCTTCTAGCATATCTGCCACAACAAAGTTTGAACTTGCAAGGACTGCTTCCTTGATATCTTTTGGAGTAGAACCCATCATCTTATCAACACGAGCCTTGATAAAGTCCATGACCTCTGCTTTATTTTCATAAGTTAAGCTGTCGAATTTCAAAGCATAAAGGCTATCGATCAGCTCATCCATAGCAATGTGCCAACCAAAAGCATCCAAGATACGAACCACACCTTGCGTCGCACGACGAAGGGCATAAGGGTCGTTAGAACCTGATGGAATCAAACCTACTGAGAAGAAACTCAAAATCGTATCCAATTTGTCTGCAATGGCTAGAATGGCTCCTACCTTACTCTCTGGAAGTTCTCCTTCGGCTGATGTAGGCATGTAGTGTTCACGAATAGCAGCCGCAACTGCTGGAGTTTCCCCAGCAAGGAGGGCATATTTCTCACCCATAATTCCTTGAAGTTCATCAAACTCACCAACCATACCCGTCAACAAGTCAAACTTGTAAATAGCTGCTGCACGAGCTAGGTCAACTGTTTCATCCACTGACAAACCTGCTTTTTCTGCCAAGAGAATGGCAATCTGCCCCGTACGAATCATGTGTTCACGAAGAGAACCAATCTTTTCGTGGAAGGTCACATGGTTCAATTTTTCGACAAGGTCAGAAATGACCAATTTTTGGTCTTCACGCCAGAAGAATTCTCCGTCTTCCAAGCGGGCAACTAAGACTTTTTCATTTCCTTTGATGACATTTCCCAAATGCTCTGCGTTTCCGTTACGAACTGAAATGAAGTTTGGCAAGAGTTTACCATCTTGATCACGAACAACGAAGTAACGTTGGTGTTCCTTCATCGAAGTCACCAAAACTTCTTCTGGAACGTCAAGGTATTTAGCATCAAAACTTCCCATAAAGGCAGTTGGGTATTCAACCAAATTCAAGACTTCGTTCAGCAAGTCCGCATCAATTTCGATACGTACACCATGTTTTGCCTCGATTTCTTTGATTTGGTCAACAATCATTTGCTCACGTTCACGTGGATCCGCGATTACAAACTGCTTACGAAGGTCTTCTTCATAGCTCAATACTGACTGAATCTTAGTTTCTTGTCCCAAGAAACGATGACCACGGCTTACACGACCGCCCTTGATATCAAGAAAATCCAAATCAAATTCTTCTTCATCTAAAAGAACAGTTAAAGTGTGAACAGGGCGGATGTATTCAAAGGTGTTGTTAGCCCAGTGCATGCTGACAGGGAATGTCAGTGACTTCAAGACGTCTACTACACCTGGAACAATGGCTTCAACTGGTTGCCCCACTTCTTCCTTGGTAACATAGACATATTCTTCACCCTTGATTTGACGGAATTCGATGTCTTCAACTGTCAAGCCTTTTCCACGAACAAATCCTTGAGCTGCTTTGGTGAAGTTTCCATCACTATCCAAGGCAATTTTCTTTGCTGGCCCCTTGAAATCTTCTGTCAAATCAGATTGCTTGTCTGCAAGCCCAGTGACACGAACAGCCAAACGGCGTGGTGTTGAGAAGGTTTGAATGGCTTCAAAAGACAGGCGGTTTTCCTTGAGGAAGGCTGCCATTTTTTCACCTAGTTGTTTTTCGCTTGGAGTTACTACGTAGGCTGGTAACTCTTCAAGACCGAGTTCTACTAATAAGTTTTTTGTCATATTTTTTCTCCGAAAAGTATCTTTTTATTTTCCAGTTTGCCTTATGTGATTGGCACGCAAGCAACCAACTTCGTTGTTTTATTGCTAAAATTGGAGTCGAAAGTCTCCAATTTTACCTAGTATCCTTAGCTTCACTAAGGATACCTTCATCACTGCGGCAACTGGATCAGGGCTCACTCCGTTCGCCCATTTTCGTAATTTGTCACACTCTTTATTCTGCGTCTTCTGCTAAGAGTTTAGCTCGTGTTGCTTCATCCAAAAGTGGGTAGCCTAGGCGTTTGCGTTCTGCGACAAAGGTTTTGGCTACGACACGGGCCAAGTTACGGATACGAGCGATATAGCCCGCACGCTCGGTTACAGATACGGCGCCACGCGCATCCAGCAGGTTAAAGGTGTGTGAACATTTGAGAACATAGTCATAGGCAGGGTGAACCAAGCCTTCTGCCAAGGCACGACCAGCTTCTTTTTCAAACTTATCAAAGTTTTCAAGCAACATCTCTTGGTCCGAAATTTCAAATGAATATTTTGAATGCTCATACTCAGGCTGGATAAAGATTTCTCCGTATTTTACACCATCAGCCCACTCGATATCATAGACAGAGTCCACTTCTTGAATGTAAGAAGCCAAGCGTTCTAAACCATAGGTAACTTCCGCAGTCACAGGGCCAGTTGCCAATCCACCAACTTGTTGGAAATAAGTGAACTGAGTGATTTCCATCCCATCAAGCCAAACTTCCCATCCAAGACCAGCTGAACCAGTTGAAGGATTTTCCCAGTTGTCCTCAACGAAACGGATATCGTGTTCCAAAGGATTGATACCCAATTTTTCCAAAGACTCAAGGTAAAGTTCTTGGATATTTGATGGAGAAGGCTTCATAACCACTTGGAATTGGTGGTGTTGGTAGAGACGGTTAGGATTTTCCCCGTAACGACCGTCAGCAGGACGGCGTGATGGCTCTACATAAGCCGCATTCCATGGCTCAGGTCCGATAGCACGAAGGAAGGTATAAGGACTCATTGTCCCCGCACCTTTTTCATTATCATAAGCCTGCATGAGCATACAACCTTGGTCATTCCAAAATTGTTGCAAAGTCAAAATAATTTCTTGAAATGTTAATTTCTTAGACATTGAATACTCCTTAATAAAAAATGATTTTTTGCGACACGAGTCTGCCTTGTCGATTATACGAGGCAAGACGAGTTAGTACTGCGTCTAGCTCAGGCACTCTAGTGCTGAGCATGGGGCAGTCCGACTGTAAGGAGGTCTCTGTCACTGACGCAGTGGAAAGTCAATTTCTTAGACATTGTTTACTCCTTTAATTTATATTATCTTTTTAGCTTTATTCATCAAGCAACCAAGAAAAAGCTGGGTCCTGAAAAATATGACGTTTGGGAACCGTTTGTAAATTCTGATCGCATTCGTCTATTGTACCTAGTTTCAAAGCACAGACTTCTGGTATATTTTCTTGAGCAGTGAAAATTTGACTATGACAGTTCTGACAGTAATAGCGTTGTTTTCCTGGAGATGAACTATAGGTAACCAACTGTTCTTTTCCATGCAATACTAGGTTTTTACTGCTAACTTTGGCATTCACTGTATAGGCAGACGCAGTTGCTTTCCGACAGAATGAGCAGTGGCAAAAAACTAATTCCGACAATTCCTCATCTAAAGTGTAGGTCACTGCTTTGCATAAACAAGATCCTTTAAGCATTATGCTCCTTTCTACTTAGGCATTAGACGAAATTCAAAAAGAACCGAATTTCAACACCCAAGCCTTGCGACTAGGGGCGTCTGAAACGCGGTTCCACCCTAATTTATTACTTCATTGTTTTTAAAAATACGACAGAAAGCGCCAGTTTCTTACCTTGTTCTACTTGGCTCCCACTACCCCAAGCTCGCTTGAAGAACGCCATAAGACTTTCTTTCCTAGCTAGTATTATAGCAGATTTTCTAGTTAGTGTAAACCAAAAATGAGTCTGAAAACAAAGTTCCAGACTCATTTAATAGTAAAGCTTCAGAAAGTCCTGTTTAAGGATGTCTTTTCGCTTTTGGTTTTTTGCCATGTAGATTTCTCTTGGCTTGTTTCAATGCTGTAATAGCATCTTTGACATCTTCTTGGCTAGCTCCTGGATCTTTAAGGAGTTCCTGTGCCTCTTTAAAAGTTAAAAGATAAGCTGCTTTTTCTTTCTTGTCTGCATAGATAAATCTCACGTTCTTTTCTTGGAAAAGGCGTTCATCTTTGACCAGTTTCTTCAGACTAGAGAAGTCAGTAGCTTTGCCATTCAGTTTGCTTTTAGCTGTTGCTAGGGCAATGAGAGATTGGTCAATTTGATCCTGTTTGACTTTAGGATCTACAGCTAGTAAGGCAATTTCTTGGAAGGCACGATCATAAGCTCGACGTACTTTTTCCTTGGCATTCGCATATCGTCCAGTTTTAGTCGTTGCGTAGTAAGCTTTCATAGCTTCTTTCAAGGCTGTAACGTTCGAATCTTTTCCATCCAAAGCTTTACCAGCAGCTTCAAGACTAGCGAGAACTCTATCAATCAATTCTTGCTTTAATTTGCTTGACAAGGCTGACTGTGCCACTTGGAAAGCTTGATCATAAGCTTTTCTCTTATCTGCACTACTATTAAAGTAACGAGACATTTCTACCAGTTCTTTTTGTTGATTTACCGCAGCAATCAAGGCCAACTTAGACACAACAGATAGACGCAAAGCATTATTTCGACCTGGCTGAACGAGCAAGGAAACGAGATCTTCAAGGAGTTCATATCCAGTTGGCAAGGTGACTTGTACAGTATAACGACCTGTAGCAACTTTCTTACCAAAGGCGTATTGACCGTATTTTTCAGCAGGAAGAGTAATACTTGTCCCATCTTCTCCTTTCAGAATCACAGTAGTCGTCTTTGGAACTGCTTGATTGAAGGAAACAGACACTGGTGCATATTCTAGGAGATTTGCTAGGAAGGTAATGGTTTGGAAACTATTTTCTTCCGTCAAGTCAAACTCTTGGGACAAGGCACTGATAAATTTTAATTCTGTTCGGTCATAACTGAAAATTTCTGCTGTATAATGACCAAACTGTAAGAAATGAATCGCTTTTGTCTTGTCAACATCAACATATTGTCCCTTGCTATTTTTGATTCGATAGACGTAGAGGGTATCAATATCCTGGTTTGTTTTTGCATCCTTCAAGGCAATTTTCACTCGACCACTATTTTGATCGCGGACAAGTTCGGCAAGTGAGATATAGTCTACATTTCCTGCATAGTCTTCAACAAGATAGTAAATATTAGCCTTATCAACATCCTTAGGAAGTGTATAACTACCGTCAGCATTGGCCTTAATCAGATGGGTGTTCTCAAGCGCACGCGTTCCAGACTGGTCCTTTCCAGTTAGAACCATGGTCCCTTTTTGGTCAAATGGTGTGATATAGAAGACTTTTTCTGAAAGAATACCACCTTGACCCACATCTTTTGGTTTGCGAGCTACGAATTCTTGGTTTCCATCTTTAAAACGAATATAACCACTTGTGATGACAGGTTTTTGAGTATCAATTTGAATTTTGAAGGTTGTGTATTGTTCTTTGGCTCCTGGAACGTCTGGTGTATAACTGATAACATAGTCATATAAACCATCCGCTACGGTATTGCCATCAAAATCCTGACCTCTCCAAGCAGTATTATCTAGAATATAACTCTTCAGATTTCTACTGTCACCATCAAAATAATTTTTACGAAGATCCTTTGCATCGCCCTCCCAAATAGGATGTTCATGCTTGGTATCCGTAGCCGCATAAACTGTTGCCCGAAGATTTACCAGATTTCTCAAAGCAACCGTTTTGTATTCGACTAAGTCTTTGTTCCCATCATCGTTTGGAGAAATAGCAATACGGACATTCCCTTTTTCGTCCAACTGAAGAACATGCTTACCTTCAGCATTTTGTTCGATTCCAAGAACGGTAATTCGGCGTCCTTGGCGTTGACCTTTAGATACTAGAAGATCATTTTGCAAGGTTGCGAGATAGGTGGCATCATTAGAGTAGTTAACGGCAGGATTTTCCTTGTCTACCTCTGTGTAAAATCCATTTTTTCCTTCTCGAACAAGGTTGTAAATTGGTTTTTCAACAGCAGGGAGATTTTGGAATTCTCCTCGGAAGCCCATAAATGCAAGACTCACAATATCCCCGTCATCTGCTGGATCTACAAATCGAACAAACCCTTCAAGGAAATAGCCATTTGGCATTTGTTTGCTGAGTTCAGCAGCAAATTTTCGAGCATCCACTTTAACAGTGAGTGTTTGACTGCTGTGGGCTTTGACTGTCACTTCAGGCCAGACTGTCTCCGTTAGTTTTCGAGGTCGAAGGGTGAATTTTCCATCTTGGACCTCGTCTGTATTGGTATTCACTACCATCTTGAGAGTACGGTCAGTATCTGAAATATTGTGTACAGTGACCTTGAAAGTAAATTGGTCTCCAACATTTCCCAAAGTCACACTTGGATAACCATTTTCACCCGTTACATAGAGGTCTGTTGACACTGCAGCAGCTGTGTCCACAATACCAGAACCTTGCTGACGAGGAGAGGTATAAGTGCCTGTATCCTTATTAACATGTGGTTTTGCAGTTGACATGATCAAGGCCTTGACAGTCTCTGATACTTGCTCAGGAGTCAATTCTGGATGGTGTTTTTGAAGGTATTCCTTAACCAGAACTGCAACACCCGTAACGTGAGGAGCCGCCATACTGGTTCCGCTGATACTACCGTAGGTATTGTCATTAAAGGATGAGTAAATATTGCCGCCAGGAGCTGTCACGTCCGGTTTCAATTGTCCATCAGTAGTCACTCCCCAACTCGAAAAGTCAGATAGCTGATTAGCTACATCAGAAGGACGATTATCCATCTTGTCATTAAAAACAATCTTGTAGTTTCCTGATTTTAAGGCTTCACCATACTGTTTAGAAATAAATACAGAAGGAATTTTCTTTGCCTCATCATCAATAGCCATATTGATGTTTGCACCTTCTACATTATTGTAGATCAAAGCACCAAGTGCACCGTGTTTTCGTGCATTTTTGATCTTCTCTGAAAAATTCATAGCTCCACGCTGAATGAGGGCAAGTTTCCCAGTTAAATCCAACTTCGCAAAGTCTTCTTCACGACCTAAGCCTGCTTCGACGTATTCGTACTCTTTTCCTTTTTCAAAGTCCTTATCTGCTTCAGGTTGATTATAATCAAATTTTCCGTTATGAAGGCCGGCATTTCCCTCTAGACCTTTAACTTCAAAAACGGCTGTTGTCAATGTTTTATTGTTGACAGAAGCAACTGAAATTGAGTCTTCAACAGTGGATGGATTTCCAACCAAGCCATAGTCTGGGTTTTCGGCTATCGGTTTTGAATAACCATTTCCGAATGTATTGCTATTCCCTGCTGAGATAAGAACAGACACTCCCTTGGCACGAGCCCGTTTGATGGCATCCACAATATCAGAACCAGCATCCACCATAGAACCTGTGCTAGATCCCAAACTCATATTAATGGCATCTGCTCCCAAGGCAACTGCGTCATCAATCGCCTTTACATAAAGGGCAGAACTGGTCGTTTTTTGGCGGTCTGAAAAGACACGCATAAACATAACTTGAGCTTCTGGCGCCACACCATAGACCTTCTCACCATTTGGTGCTTCTTTATCAGGGTTTCCAGCAGCAATCCCTGTTACGTGCATCCCATGAGAAGTTCTTTCTGCTTCTTTGATCTTATCTGTTCCGTCAAAGTAGTCATAGGCATAGACAACCTTATCGCTATACCATTTACCGTAGTCGATTCCAGCAGCCTTTTTAGCTGCTTCGATGGCTTCCTTGTTTTTAAATTTTGCTTTTGACGGGTCTGAAATTCGAAGAACTTCATGATTCAAATCAAGCCCTGAGTCAATAATGGCAACAACGGTCCCCGTCCCCTTGTAACCAGCCTTCCAAGTTTTCGGTACTGTGATGATATCATTGCTTGAAAGACTATTGGGTTTTGCAGACTCAGCTTTTTCTTGTTCTTTTTCAGTAGTTGCCGTTTCTCCAGTAGTTTTCGGAGCTGTCGTTACTTGAGCCTCTTTTTTCTCAAAGTCAGAAGCCTTCTCAGTAGCAGGCGCTGGACTGGTATCTACTGTTGTTTCTTTCTGAACGACACCTTGATTTTCTTCTTTTGCAACTGTGCTATCTTTTCCTGATTCTTGGGATTCGGCAGTTTTATCAACTGGAGTTTCTACCTTAGCATCTTGTTTACTAGCATCCTCTTTAGAAGTTTCAACTTCTTGTTTCCCTTCAGCTACTGGTGTTATCCCATGAGTGTTGATTTGGTCAGTTGAAGAGTTTGAGTGCTTATCGTCTTTTAGCTCTGTCTTGATTGCCTCAGTTTGAGCTTGATTTACACCAGTACTCTGCTCGTTGGCACTGACTTGACTTGCTCCAAAAACCAAAGCAGTTCCCAATAAAACTGAAGCAAGACCAAATTTGTATTTCCGTAATGAAAAACGTTGTCGTCTATTCATAAATAATCTCCTTTTTCTTTAAAGTATACCTATTATAACGCAAATAATCAGAATTTTTCATAAAAATCTGAATTGTCACAAAAATGTAATATTTACGTATATTTTTAGCTTGTTTAATTTTATTATTCGTGTTATTTGCTCTATCAAACCAATGTTTTCTAAATTCGTTCCTATGTTTTAACCCATAAAATTATTTCATTATACAAACAGTTTAGATTTTTTATACACAAAAAGACTAGGATTAAAAATTCCTAGCCTTTATTATTTTAATATAAATTGGTTTTTCAAACTAAAAATCCATCTCATCCACACGTGGTGCGCCCGAAGCTACCGAGATAGTCTTTAAGACTTCTCGCTCGCCTTTGCTGAGTTCAATTCCAAAACAGTCAAGATTGCTCTGAATGCGAGAGGCTGTCACTGACTTAGGTAGGGGTAAAAATCCTTCTCCCAAGCTCCAAGCCAAGGCGATTTGAGCCACTGATTTCCCATGCTTAGCAGCAATTTCTTGGACTTCTTTCTGTTCAAACAGCTCTCCTTGCCCAAATGGTCCCCATGCCTCTAAGAGAATTCCTTTCTCTTTACAGTAGTCAACCACTTCCTCCTGATAAACTCCTGGTGCCAAGCGCACCTGATTGACCGCCGGGATGATTCTTGCTGTCTCAAGCAAAGCATCCAAATGATGGGGAAGGAAATTACTAACGCCGATAGCACGGATTTTGCCCTCTTTGTAAAGTTCCTCCATCGCTCTCCAGACTTCAGCATTGCGAGTTTTCCATGCCTCATTTTCTCTTAGTGGTTTTGGATTTGGCCAATGGATAAGGTACAAATCTAGATAATCCAATCCCAGTTTTTCCATTGATTCTTCAAATGCTTGGCGTGCTTCATCATAGCTGTGATTGGTATTCCAGAGTTTGGTCGTTACAAAAATTTCTTGTCTTGGAATACCGCTATCTCGAATAGCACGACCAACACTTTCCTCATTTTTATAGATAGCTGCAGTATCGATATGACGATAGCCAGCCTTTAAGGCTTCTAAAACGGCTTGGTAGGCTACCTCTCCATTTTCAGCTTTCCATGTTCCAAATCCTAGTACAGGAATTGAAACTCCATTATTAAGGGTGTAAGATTTCATCGTTTTTCCTTTCTATGTGAAGAAAATCTAAAGAAACAAAATCCTGATTATCAGAACACTTGCTCCTTTAGATTTTAACAATTATTGATCACGATCATAATAGATCTCGTGAGCCTTCAAGCGAGAATTGAGCAATTCAGGAACGGTCACAAATGTATACCCTTCACCCTTTAGATACTCAATGACACTTGGTAGAGAATTAACAGAAGGACCATGGATATCATGCATGAGAATGATAGAACCATTGCGAACCTGGCGCTGTATCTCTGTCAAAATGGCTGTCTCGTTTTTACTCTTCCAGTCCAAACTATCCACGTCCCACATGATGAAGCTTAAATCAAGGCCGTTTCGAATATCATCAGTGATGGCACCATAAGGTGGGCGCATCAGTTTAGAGCTTGATCCTAAAACTTGAGTTAACAGATCTTCTGTATCAGTGATTTGCTTTTTAGCATCTTCGAGCGAAAGTTGTGAAAGAACGGGATGACTCCAGCTGTGGTTTCCTACAACATGACCTTCAGACTTCATCCGTTTAAGGATGTCTTCATTACCAGCGATGTTTTTACCAAGTACAAAGAAGGTCGCTTTTACTTTGTACTTAGCTAATGTATCCAAAGCTTGTGTAGTTGTAGACGGATTTGGACCATCATCAAAGGTCAGTGCTACAACTTTTTTGTCTTTTTGTGCAAAGTAAGCTTGATAGAGTTCAGCATCTTTTTCTAATAGATAAGAGGACTCCAAAACATCAAAGAAACTGGATATGGGTAGAGCAATTTCCTCAACAGTCTCTCCAGGATTAGCAGGATAAAGGATGATTTGACTATCCTTATAATCAAAGCTCCAAGATGTCAATTCTTGGTCTGTGAAGCTCTTTATAACTTGATCAATTTTTGCCTGGTCAAGTTTCTTATCTTCTAGAGTTGATTTGATTTGACTCAGTAAGAGTTCCTTAGCCTTGCTTGCATCTTTGAAGAGTTTACTGAGGTCAAAATCTTTCCCATCTTCAGTCAAGAAAATTTTCCCTAAGGAAGTCTTTTCTTTTTCTTCAACCTTTGATGCAGACAAATCGTAGACTTGCTTACTGATACTACGAGCAACAACTCCCTTTAAGACTGGGTCCAACTGCTCACTATAATAAAAGACCAAATCCTCTTTATCTTCCAGCTTTTCTTTGATATCCTGGTTGATTTTTTCTCTAACAGACGCAATGACTTCCTCTCCTTGCAGAGGGTAGTAGGCAATCACCTCAGCTTGACCTTTTCGGAAATGGTCCTTCTGACTACCTGAGTTGAATTGCTGGTCCTTTTCGCTTTTTAGCGCTTCAATTTTTTGTTCGTAAGATTGCTTTTGTAGTAGCTTATAACCAATAGCACTCCCTAATAGAATCGTAGCAATTCCTAAGATTCCAACAAGGGAAAGCAATAGCCTTCTCGTTTTATCGTGAGAAACACGTTTCGCTCTATTTTTTTTCATATTTCCATCATATCAAATCGAGGCTATTATTTCAATGATAAACAGGGATTCTGTCTTTTTTTAGGAAAATAAAAAAGCTTAGAAATCTTCTAAGCTTCTATTTTTAAAAACGAATCGCTTCACGTGTTTTCTCATATGAAGTTACAAAACGGTTTGTAACCCCTGGTTCAGCAACTTCCAAGGCTTGTGAAATTTTTTCAAATGATGCCTGGTAGTCAAACTCTTTTTCAAAAATTTCAAGCGCTTCGTTGAAGGCCTCTTGGATACGCTCATCAAATGAACGGTAACGGTTTGAGTATTGGAGTAGTTGCTCCGTCAAGGTTGCATATTGAACGATATCATAGGTTTCTGTTTCAAGTGCTTCCATATCATTTGTTGCAATTTCAAGAATTCGTTTAACCGATTCAATATTCACTTGTGGTTGTTCTAACTCTGCCATCAAATCTTCTGTGTTATGACTTGCAGTAAAGAAAAGTTTCAAGAAACTTTGAGGAATACCTGGCAAGTTTCTCTTCTCCATGTAACGTTTGATAGTATGCAAACGGTTCACATAGACATTTGCTTTTTGGCGAGCATTGAGGTCGTCTTTTTCAATTTGCGCAAGTCGTTCGCTAACAGAGATTTGCTCATCCTCTATATCCTTGAGGTTGCTTTGAAGCATTTCCAACTGTTCTTCAAGAGCAGAGTAGGCTTGTGTTGACTCACCTTGATCCTCTGTCACTTCCATGATTGCCGTATCAAGTGCAGCCAATTCTGCTTGAAGACGACGAACATGATTTCCATCACTTTCAGGAAGAAGGTAGGTTTTAGTCAAGCGTTCAAGATCTTGAACAAGCACCTGATTATTTTCTTTCAAGTGGTTGAGATAAGTTGGTAATGTAGCAAGAAGACTTTCAACTACTTTTTGAGCTGCAATTTCACGAGTGAAGATATCATAAAGGGCGTTGATTTCTTCTTGGATGCGATTATTTTCATACTCTGCATTGTCCAACTCCAACTGACGGATGTTTTCTTGATTATTCTTCAAAGATTCATGCAAAAGTTGGAAACGAGACTCGATATCTGTTTCTGTAAAGTGGTAGTTGGCATCCAACAGCTTGCGATAGCCTTCTTCCAAATCTGCTAATTGTTCTGGCAGTTCCTTTGTCAAGGTTTCAACAAGAGCTGGAATTCGCTCAACGATGTGTGTCAAAGCGAGAATATGATTTTCAGTTGAATCAAGAATTGCTGCCGCTTCAACCGGGTCACCTGATGAATTTAGGGTAACAAATTGAGAGAATTCAGATTGGATGTTTTCCAATTGTTTCTCAATCTCAGGAAGGGCCTTACCATATTTCTCCGAATCTTCTGCAACGGTATGTTGAAGGGATTCAAACAAGTCCAAAGCATGAAGAACACGGCCACTATTCTTAGATTCTTGTTTTTCAAGTTCAGAAAGGGCATTGCGAATAGCTGCAATATCCTCTTCAATTAAACCAATCTGGCTTTCAATTTGATCAATCTTGTGAGCAGCTTTGAAAAAACGGAAAGAATTATTGTAGCTTTCAGCTTCAAAGAGGTGATTTTCAATATCAGCAAATGAGTTCAGAGATAAATCAACCCATTTTTGATTCCATTCACGGAAGGTCACCTGACTTTGACCAATCAAGTGCATGTTTTTAACGGCTTCAACCTCATCATTTACAGGAAGGTTGTAGAGTTCTTCTTTTCTTTCTTCAAGGGCCGTTAATCTGCTTACATTACGCTTACGTAAAAAGATGGCTGTTACATAAGCTAAGATCAGAATGACTGCAATCGCAACCATTAGATAAATTAGTTGTCCATTAGACATATCAAACTCCTTTTATACTAGAAACAATCGTAATGATTATATCATATTTTTTAAACCAAGGGAACTATTTCCCACATTTTTTAGACGTCAAGTGTACTATAAACAGCGTTTTCTTCGATAAATTCGCGACGAGGTTCTACTCGATCCCCCATCAACATATCAAAGATTTTATCTGCTTCGGCAGCATCATCTACCGAAACACGCGCCATCAAGCGATGTTCAGGATCCATGGTTGTTTCCCACAATTGGTGGTCATCCATTTCTCCCAAACCTTTATAACGTTGGATGGTTGGTTTTGAACGCCCTTCACTGTGACGTGCTAAGGCTTCTTGGAGTTTAATTTCTTGATCTGCACCAGGTTGAATGTATTCTTTGATCTCACTTCCAACTTTAACCCCGTAAATCGGTGGTTGGGCAATGTAGACATAACCAGCCTCTAAGATTGGTTTCATATAGCGGTAAATCAAGGTTAGCAGGAGTGTTCGAATGTGGGCTCCATCAACATCGGCATCGGTCATCAAAACGAGTTTTTGGTAACGAGCCTTAGTGACATCAAATTCTGCGCCAAATCCTGTTCCCATAGCTGTGAAAAGACTTCGAATTTCTTCGTTTGCAAGGATTTTATCCATGCTAGCTTTTTCAACGTTCAAGATCTTACCACGAATTGGAAGGATAGCCTGGAACTCACGGTTACGACCAGATTTGGCTGATCCACCAGCTGAGTCTCCTTCGACGATGAAGAGTTCGGTTTCAGCAGGGTTGTTAGAAGAACAGTCTGCTAGTTTTCCTGGAAGATTGGAAATTTCCAAGCCAGATTTTTTACGTGTGACTTCACGCGCACGCTTGGCAGCCACACGAGCCTTGGCAGCCAA